>JADLEN010000160.1 GCA_020846105.1 Chitinophagaceae bacterium
AAAGAAATATTCGTAGAAATATTACCCACCAAAACATTTTACGATTATATGCGTTTTAAGGGTAAAGAAGGCGCAATGAATAAATTCCCAAGAGTGTTGAAAGGAAATACACTTACAGAATGGGAAAGCTATTTGAACAATCAAAAAATTTAAAACTTTTTTCTAAAACCATACAATTATGCAACACAAAGAAGGCTACGTTACCCATACTCTTGATCATGGCATTGCAACTATTGAGTTTTTTCACCCAATGAGCAATTCTTTGCCTTCGGTAATATTAAACGATTTGGCCAAAACAATTAATGATTTAGGTATAGATAAGCGTGTGAATGTTATTGTTTTGCGTAGCGGGGGCGATAAAGTATTTTGTTCTGGAGCATCATTCGATGAGCTTATTGCCATAAAAGATTTCGAAACAGGCAAAGAATTTTTCAGTGGTTTTGCAAAGGTGATAAACACTATGCGCCATTGTCATAAGTTTATTATTGCTCGTGTGCAAGGCAAAGCTGTAGGCGGTGGGGTAGGCCTTGTGGCAGCAGCAGATTATGCTATAGCTACAGACGCAGCGTCTATCAAGCTTAGCGAATTGGCAGTGGGTATTGGCCCTTTTGTGGTAGGTCCGGCGGTAGAGAAAAAAGTTGGTCCATCCGCTTTTTCTCAGTTGGCAATAGATGCCACCGAATGGCGCAATGCAGAGTGGGCCAAAAGAAATAGACTCTTCGCAGAGGTACATTCCAATACACAAGAAATGGATGATGCCATTACTAGGTTGGCAAATAAACTAGCAAATAGCAATCCTGAAGCCATGGCAGAATTGAAAAAAGTATTCTGGAAAGGTACAGAAGATTGGGACAGTCTTTTAATAGAACGTGCAGCTATTAGCGGCAGATTGGTGCTTAGCGATTTCACTAAAAATGCTATTAATTCTTTCAAAAAGAAAGATTAGCTCAGGAGTCGTTAGTCTAGGTTTGGTATATTTTTACATTATTATTTAAAAAGAATTTCAAAATTATGAGAGGTCCAGTTTCCAATTTTATAGAACATCACTACCGACATTTCAATGCCGCAGCCCTTATGGATGCAGCCAAAGGATATGAAACGCACCTTGCCGAAGGGGGCAAAATGTTGGTGTCGCTTGCTGGTGCTATGAGTACGGCCGAGTTGGGTATTTCGCTTGCCGAAATGATTCGCCAAGACAAGATACATATGATATCTTGCACCGGTGCCAATCTCGAAGAAGATGTGATGAACCTTGTAGCGCACAATAGCTACAAGCGCGTGCCCAACTACCGCGACCTCACTGCCCAAGACGAGTGGGATTTGCTCGAAAATCATTACAACCGTGTAACCGATACTTGTATTCCCGAAGAAGAAGCGTTCCGCCGCCTACAAAAACATTTGGTAGAACTATGGAAAGATGCTGAGGCAAAAGGTGAGCGTTATTTGCCCCACGAATTTATGTACAAATTGGTGCTGAGTGGCGTTCTAGAGCAGTATTACGAAATAGACCCAAAGGACTCTTGGATAGTGGCTGCTGCCGAAAAAAACATTCCGATAATAGTACCCGGTTGGGAAGACAGTACTACAGGTAATATTTTTGCGAGTTACGTTATCAAAGGCGAATTGAAAGCAAGCACTGTAAAAAGTGGCATCGAATATATGGTTTGGCTTACCGAATTGTACCGCAATATGAGTGGTGGCAAGGGTATAGGTTTTTTCCAAATTGGTGGTGGTATAGCGGGCGATTTTCCGATATGCGTGGTGCCTATGATGTACCAAGATTTGGAGTGGCACGACGTGCCGTTCTGGAGCTATTTCTGCCAAATATCTGATTCTACAACTTCATACGGGTCGTACAGTGGCGCAGTGCCCAACGAAAAGATTACTTGGGGTAAACTAGATATCCACACCCCAAAATTCATTGTAGAATCAGATGCCACAATTGTGGCACCTTTGATATTTGCGTGGCTGCTCAAGTGGTAGTGTGTTTTTTATCAAATTACCTTTTATCTTTACGACCTCAATTAGCATTAATTTACTCAAAATAACAACAACAAGAATATGCGTACAATAGCTTTCCGTCAGGCTCTTCGAGAGGCAATGCAAGAAGAAATGCGCCGCGACGAAAACGTATTCCTAATGGGCGAAGAAGTAGCACTTTACAACGGTGCCTACAAAGTAAGCCAAGGAATGCTAGACGAGTTTGGCGAGCGCCGCGTAATAGACACACCCATTGCCGAGCTTGGCTTTGCTGCCATAGGCGTAGGGGCAGCTATGAATGGCACAAGACCAATTGTTGAGTTTATGACTTGGAACTTTGCAGTTCTTGCCTTCGACCAAATACTCAACCACGCTGCCAAAACAGTATCTATGAGTGCAGGCCAATTTACCTGCCCCATCGTATTTCGTGGTCCCAATGGCTCTGCTGGTCAGCTTGGTGCACAACACTCACAAGCCTTCGAAAGTTGGATGGCCAACATACCAGGTATCAAAGTAATTTCTGTTTCCAACCCTTACGATGCAAAAGGCTTGTTGAAATCTGCCATTCGCGACAACGACCCAACTGTATTTATGGAGTCGGAAGTGATGTACGGCGACCTTGGCGAAGTGCCCGAAGAAGAATACTTGATACCCATAGGTAAGGCTGATGTAAAACGTGCAGGTACAGACGTTACCATCGTATCCTTCAATAAGATGATGAAAGTAGCCCTAGCAGCTGCCGACGAGCTTGCCAAAGAAGGCATCAGTGCCGAGGTTATCGACCTTCGTACTATCCGCCCGCTCGATTGGCACACCATTCTTGAATCTGTAAAGAAAACAAACCGCCTAGTGATTGTAGAAGAGCAATGGCCGTTTGCAAGTGTTTCTTCAGAGATTAGCTACCGCATCCAAAAAGAAGGATTCGACTACCTCGATGCACCCATCCGCCGCATATGCTCTGCCGATACCAATATGCACTACGCGCCCAACCTTGCAGGCCTCTTTTTGCCCGACGTGCCCCGCACCGTAAAATTGGTAAAAGAAGTGATGTATATGGTGAAGTAGTTTTTTAGAAATTTCAATATCTTTCAGCATTACCCAAAAAGTAATGCTGAATTTTTTTTGAAGAAAAATATCGGATAAGTAAATTTTCAGGAATAAACGATTACCTTTGTGGGGTGAAATGGAAAGAAATAAATATAATGGAACTCGAAGAAATGCAAACTCACTACGAGCGAATCATTCTAAAACGAGATAAACTGAACAGCAAAAGACCGCTGCCAGCATCCGCATTGCTTAATATCAAAGAAAGCCTTTCAATAGAATGGACCTACAACTCGAACAGTATTGAAGGCAATACCCTTTCGCTGAATGAAACAAGAATAGTGCTGCAAGACGGGATGACCATAAGAGGAAAAAGTATGCGCGAACATTTTGAAATAATGAACCACCACGAAGCCATTGATTTTTTGGAAACAGTAATAAAAGCTGATTATCTGATAAATGAGCGAGATATAATGGACATACACGCATTGGTGCTGCACAAAATAGAAAAAGAATTTGCTGGGAGATATAGAAATGGTGCTGTACGGATAATGGGTGCAAATTTTATTCCGCCTAATGCGTTGAAGGTGAGCGATATGATGGAGGAACTTGTGGCTTGGGTAATAGAAAACCCAATGAAGCTAAACGCAGTGGCTTTGGCAAGCGTTTTTCATCATCGGTTTGTGTATATCCATCCTTTTTTTGATGGGAATGGACGCACGGTGCGCCTTGCAATGAATTTGATATTGATGCGGGCAGGTTTTCCGCCTGCAATTATTCTAAAAAACGACCGTAAGAAATACTACGACGGGCTGAATGCTGCCAACAACGGCTCTTACGCAAAGTTGTTTTTGCTGATGGCGCAAGCCACAGAACGCTCGCTAGATATATACCTGAGTGCGCACCCAAGCGATAGCTACGATACCGAATACCAACCGATAGCCGATATAGTATCTGATGCGGATATGCCCTATGGGCAAGAGTACCTGAGCCTATTGGCACGGCGCGGCAAGATAGATGCCTACAAAGAAGGCAGAAACTGGGTAACGAATAAGCAAGCCATAAAGGACTATATGGACAGGAAAAAATAGGCAGCCTAGAGGTTGCCTATTTTTTTGTTGCAAATAAATTATTGTTCAAGCAACCTAAAATTAATTACCCTAAGTTCAAGTACCAAGTGCAACAAGGTTAGTCAAATTTAAACAGGGGGTACCCCCTGTTTAAATTTGA
>JADLEN010000161.1 GCA_020846105.1 Chitinophagaceae bacterium
GAGGAATAAGAATTAAAACAGCTATAAAACCTGCTACATAATTTACTTGGGTAAACGTTTCCATAAAACCCTCTGCCGCAATGAAAATGATAAAATGCAAAAAGCTCCAAACTGCTGTGGCTATACCCATAGCCTGACGAACAAATAGATTGGTAACCCCAAACAATATGAAGAATGGTGTGCAAGTAAGTACGGCTGTCATCCATCTTATGGCAAATTCACCAGAAATATGATAAAGCATATCTATACCTTCTTCAGTCCCTGAAAAACCGATATTAAAAAGTGGAATTAATGGTAATGACGCAAAAATCATTACTATTATCCACCCATAATTTTTCTTTAAAATCGACATTATATTCTATTTAGTACATTGTATTTTTATTGGCCGATGTCGCCGGTATTTGCTGAATGCTATCCCAATGTTCTACAATTTTCCCATTAGCATCAAAGCGAAAGAAATCCATAGTTACATATTGGTCATTATCAGGCCATACTTGGTGGGTGTGCAATGCAACCAAATCACCTTCGGATATAGCTCTTTCAAAGTCAATCGTTTTTACAGGATACTCTCGTTGCATTCTGTCAAAATAATCTATGAATGGTTGTGGGCCATCCGCCACCATAGGGTTGTGTTGAATGTACTCATTACCCACATATAGCTCTACAGCCTTTTTAGGGTTTCCTTCATATGCCATTTTGTAAAAGGCAATGGCGTTTTGTTTATTTTTTGCTGTGTTCATCTGCCCTGTGCTTTTGCCAGTACAAAGATGACGCAATACCCATACCCAGAAAAGGTAGGAAACAGCCTTTCAATGATACTTTTACGCCAATAGATTATTTTCTCGAAAAGCTAGCGGCGTTTGCTGGGTATGCTTTTTAAAGTATTTCGCGAAATTGGTAGGCTCCTCAAAGCCCAAGCTATAGCCAATCTCCTTTACGCTTTGGCCCGTGTGGCACAATATTCTTTTTGCCTCTAGTAGCACCCGCTCGTCTATTATCTCTTTCGGCGTTTTCCCCAAAACCCTTTGGGTAGCCTGGTTCAGTCGTTTCTCTGTTACAAATGCTTTGCTGGCATAGTAACTCACCTGCTTTTCTTGCTTATAATTCGTTTCTAGCACATCCTTAAAAAGCAATACAATATCCAAATCCGCTCCTTTCTTTATCGCACCAATATCTTGTTTCCGCCTTTCCCTTTCGCCATATAGCAAGAAATTATGCAGCAAATTCTGCAAAATATCTGCCTGCCCTTCATCACTTGCCCTGCCCAGCTCATCCATCATTTGCTGCAGCAAAGACGCAAACACTGTCGACTCATTGGGCAACGCAATATGTGCCACCGAAAACAAATCATTAAACAAAATACTCTTTCGCAAAAAATGCCTATCCGCATCCGTTTTACAAAAAAAGCATCCGTAAACAAAATCACCTTCCCATCAAACTTATTGTTTTTGTCAAATCGTTGAACCGTATCTTTATTGAGAAACAATAATGTGTTGGGTTTTATTTTAATAGGGTTGAAATCAACCAAATGTGTAGGACTACCCTTCTGAAACCAAATAATGTGGTAAAAACCCGTACGGTGCAACCTCGTCAAATCATCCCTATACGCCCGATACAAAGCAGCAATATCCAACACCTCAAACTCTTGAGGCAGCCCCGGTTTAAACTCGTATTTAGCAATATCAGTAGTCATATTCAGCACAGCTATCTTACAAAAATAGTTTTTTATTTCTTCACCACAGCCCACCCCACCCTACATACAAGTAGCAGCCCGCCCCCAGTATTAGCCTACCATCATCAAACATTCTTTTTTTTTGCGGGGGGGGTAGGCAGATTTTGGGCGTGCCCCCGATGCTTCGCTCGGGGTCGGGCTGCTCTAGGCTCCGCTGCGCTGCGGCCCTGCGGGCTGGCTGCTTAGGCAGCCACCTGGCACATCCCTCACGCTTTCGCGGGTGCTACTTTTAGCGTTTGGCTGTAGGGCTCACTGCGCCACACGCTTGCGTCATCCTATGTTTGCAAACAAAGAGTAATTGGTGTAAATTGTAATTGATAATAATTGCAGAAGAGAGGGGAAAGAAAAAGTATGAGAGCCGTCATTGGGCAAAAAGCCTGTTCGCAATGCTATTCCCTTTCCCCTTCTGCTTTTCAACTTGGACAGTTCAGTAGGCCTAGGAGCCTGAATGTAGGATTGATAAGTAAAAAGCAGAATTCCTTCAGCAACATTTTTGGTCTGTAAAAACAAATTTATGGAAACTTCACAAATTTATGTAGGTATTGATGTATCTAAATTATGTTTTGATGTCGCTATACCTTCGTCAAAAGGTTATGCTCATCATCAGTTTAGTAACGATGAAAAAGGTTTTAAATCCTTTTTAAAAACCCTTTCCGTATTGGAGCGATGCCAAATAGTAATGGAGGCAACCGGCCCATACTATTTAAGACTTGCCTGTTATTTACATCAAGCCCAATTGGCAGTAAGTGTAATTAATCCTTTGGTAATTCGCCGCTTTTGCCAGATGCGAATGAGCCGTGCCAAAACAGATAAAAAGGATGCAATAATGATTAGCGAATATGGCAAAACGGAACAGCCTTTACTCTGGACTCCTGAGCCAGACTATGTTTTAGCACTTCGTCAGATGCAAGCAGCTGTAGAGTTGCTAGATCAAAGCAGGACAGATATTATAAGACAACTAGAGGCTTTTAATCAAAATCCATTTTTGTGTAAAGACGTAATGCGTGCACATCATGCAAGCCTTCGGCATTTAGAAAAACAAATAGCAACACTCAATACAAAGATGGAAGAGTTGATTACGCAGCACGATGGAGCTTTGTATCAAAACATTCAAAGCATCCCCGGTATTGGCAAAAAAACAGCCCTGACGCTTATAGTGATCAGCGCAGGCTTTAAGAAGTTTTCAAACGCGAAGCAGCTCTGTTCTTATGTTGGTCTTTCTCCACGAATATACCAATCAGGCAGCTCCGTAAAAGGTAAAACACGGATAACAAAAATGGGAATGAGCCGCGTCAGAACGATGTTGTATCTCTGCGCTTGGTCGGCAAAGCGGTATAATGAAACTTGCAAATTGATGTATGATCGTCTTGTAGCAGCGGGGAAACCGAAAAAAGTGGCACTAATAGCAGTTGCAAATAAACTACTCAAACAATCGTTCGCAATCGGAACGAGAAATGAAACTTTTATACCCAACTACTCAAAAAAGATTTGTTTTTAAACACAGTTCATTGCGAGACAAGCAAGAAAAAAGCAAAGCTTTTGACGAAGCTTGCGACCGAAGGTCAAGCAATCTAAATAACAAACCACAACCCATCCACAACCATCCACAACCAACCCA
>JADLEN010000162.1 GCA_020846105.1 Chitinophagaceae bacterium
ATTGTTTAAGAAAATTGTTTAATAATTATGCATTCATCGCCATCGGCACTTCTATCAATAGTATTTCGGCATCTTGGCTCAGGGCTTTTAGTTGTAGGCTGTCTGTATCCCATATGCCCATGCCATCGCGGGTGTTTAGTATTTGCCCAGCTAGTTCCACATCGCCATTGATTACAAAAGCATACACGCCATTGCCACTTTTGTGGATGTTATAATCTAGCACCACATCTTTATCTAGCTTGCCTAGGTGAAACCATGCATCTTGATGTATCCACACTCCCTCATCATCTGCGCTAGGCGATAAGATTTGTTGCAACTTGTTGTGGCGGTCGGCCATATTCAGGCTCACCTGGTCGTAGCGCGGGGTCACATTCTTTTTGTTGGGTATCACCCATATCTGCAACAGCTCCAAGCTTTGGTCTTTTAGCTTATTGTGCTCGCTGTGCTGTATGCCCGTGCCAGCGCTCATCACCTGTATGTCGCCAGGGTTTATACTGCCTGTGTTGCCCATACTATCTTTGTGCTCTACAGTGCCGCTCAGTGGTATGGTGATGATTTCCATATTGTCGTGTGGGTGTGTGCCAAAACCCATGCCCGCATCTATCTTATCATCGTTGAGCACGCGCAGCACACCAAAGTGCATGCGCTCGGGGTTGTAATAATTGGCAAAGCTAAAACTGTGTTTGGCGTGTAGCCAGCCATGCTGGGCGCTGCCACGGGTGTCTGCTTTGTGCAAGATCATGTTTTCCATAATTGTGGATTGTGTGTTGGGGATGTGATTAAAACCGGTGATATCGGGTATAGGGGCGGGGTCTAGTGTTTTCAGTTCGTCGATACTATTCACCAATACCTTGCCCAGCGCGCTCGACGCCACAAACATACTCGTACCTAGTAGGCCTTTGCGGAGGAAGTTTTTTCTGTCCATAGTTCGGTGTTTTTATCTTTTTTGATAACACAAATGTCGGAACAGCTGCAAGGCTTACAAATAATGTAGATTAAGAAATTAGAAAAATTTGGGCGATTAAGCAATTATTTACTTCGTTAAGCTTTGGGTCTCCAGCTATCGGCTCTACTTCGTGCCGCCTCTATCTGGCGCAGATTGGGCTTTGGGGATGGCTATTGGGCTTTGTATTTGCGGATTACAAATCCGCTTTATTTATACTTTGGGATGCGCTGCGCTAACATTCTATATAACTGTTTTTAAAGCACACAATATCATTAGTTTAGAACAATCTCATTTTGAGTGATTTTGTATTTTTGAATCATTTTTTCTATCTCTTTAATTTTACGTTTTTTGATTTTATCTATCACAATTTCAGTGTTCATTGGTTGATATGATTGGTACCTTGTCAGCATATTCCAAATAATCACCGCTAACTTTCTTGCGGTTGCTGCAATAGCTTCTTTTCGCCCTTTCTTAAAACAAATTCGCTTAAAAAAATTTGACAGGAAATTATTCTTCATATTCCCAATTACATTAGCACTGCTTTTTAATGCTTGTGATAAAAAATTGGAACCACGTTTTGTACCATTACTTATCACACGGCCCCCACTTACTTTTTGATTAGGCGACAAATGCAGCCAACTTGCAAATGCTTTTGCTGTAGGAAATTTAAAAATATCATTTCCTACTTCTGAAAGGATTGTCAAAACCGTATTCTGGTTCACCCCTTCAATAGCAAACAAGTCCACCCCACCAAAATATTGAAAACTATACTTCTGAAAATCTATTTCAGGAGTATTCTTATTCTTTTTTAATGCTTTCGATTGTCCTTTAAAATCACTCACATCTATCTCATTATTTCGCAAATTTTCACTCATTATTTTCTCAATTTCCAATTCACACTCTCTAATTAAACTAATATTTGTTTTATACTCTTGAAAATGTTGTCTGAGTACAAATAAATATCCAGAATTCCAATTGCCTTTTAATGACATAGCTATTTCAGCTTTGCTTTTTTTGACCCTGTAATCAACTAGATCGGCTAAAGTTTCAGCATCCCTTTCGCCCTGCAAAATAGCTTCTATTATCAAGCACCCACTTTTAGATGTAACATCTCTCAATGCCACATCTAACCTTATATTCATTAGCCTTAAATCACGTTGTATCTGATTAATAATTCTTGCTTGTACTTTGATATATCCATCTCTTTGACGGCTATAAATTCTCAACTGAGCTACAAATTCACTCGGTAAAAAACTATTTGACAAAAGCCCTAAACTATGTAACTTTTGTATCCACTGACAATCTTGCACATCAGTCTTTCTTCCTTTTACATTTTTAGTTTGATTACCACATACCAACATCACTTCAAAACCTGCAATTTGCAACGCAGAAAAAAGCGTTTGCCAATAATTGCCTGTACTTTCCATCGCTATACTTTCAATGTGATTTTCTTTTAAATAGGCGATTAAAGCAAAATGGTCTTCCGTGTAAACACCAAATTCTTTTACATCGTCTTTGCCTTGCCCGATGGATACAAAATGACTTCGTGAACCAATATCAATTCCGCAAGCATGTGCATTAACAATTTCTACTTTTTGACTTTTCTTTACAGACATAATTCTTTTTGTTTAAGGTGAATAAATGTCTTCAGGAAGTGTATCGTTGTAATATATAATATTCTATTCGGGGTCAATAAATGCCACCATTCATTTTATCACTATAGTTTCTACTTTCATAAAAACTCATTACACTTCAAACCAGAATCCCGACCGAGCTTAAAAAGCATCAATGTTCTAACGGCTTTGCTAAAGACTTTTCAAATTAAACATACCAAACAGTTATTCAGAAATTTTAATGAAATTTGTTTCATTGGGTGAAACCCGAACAGCGGGAAAGTCGCTACCTCACTACGCCACACGCGAAATTCCCCTCCAGAGTTTATACTGAGCGAAGCCGAAGTAGAGGGGTGGTCGAAGACCGGGGGGGGGGGTGTTAATAGGCACAAGTACCCCACGCTACAATATCAACGCTGCATACTTGCGCCAGAGGAAAAAATTAAACTACTTATCACCAATTAAATTATTTTTACACGCTGTTGCACTTCGTGCTTGAACTCAGCTTTGTTAATGGTGGGGTTTTAAGTGTAAAAACTATTATATTTGTTATGAATTTAATGTTTTAGGAAATGCGCACCCTATCGTATCATTGTTATATCTCCTTTAAGCAGCACATCTTCTCCTTTGCTGTTTTTGCCTTTGATGTAATAGTAGTATACACCCAATTCGCAAGGTTTGCCGTCTGTTGATTTTCCATCCCAGCCTTGGTTTCCATCATTAGTAATAAACACATTATTTCCCCAGCGGTTGTAAATCGAAAACTCTGTCATCACAAAATCGCAAACGATTATGGGTTTTATTTTGTCGTTAATGTTGTCATCATTTGGGGTGAATGCATTGGGTATTTTTACAACGGTTTTCCCTTCATAAAACACGGTGATGGTATCTTCTGCCTCGCAGCCATTAATATTTATTCCTTTTACGGTAAAAACGGTTGTTGCTGGTGGACGCACTTTTGTGCTGGCAGCGTTTGGCATTTCGCAATAGATGGCTGGCGTCCATTGATAACTCAAAGCCCCAGAGGCTGTGAGAACCACTGCTTTTTCACTACAATCTACAATGCTATTATCACTACTAATTTTTATATTGGGCAGTGGGAAGCTAGTTATATATACAGTGTCTTTATCGGCGCAACCGTTGGTGTCGGTGCCAATAACCACGTAGGTGTTGATTCCAGAAATGGTAAGTTTGGGATTGGAAATTTTATCGTCATCGAGTCCTGCAGATGGCTGCCACAAATAGGATTTTGTGCCTATAGCATTAAGTTGTGCGATTGTACCCAAGCAGCCTGTGATATTTTTGGGAAAAGCGATTACATCAATCGGTCCTGGTTTAACAGTAATAGTAATCGTGTCCTTATCAATACAATCATTGGCATCGGTAACGGTAACAACATAGGTGATTGTGTTGCTAATGGTAGCAATGGGATTGGCAATAGTAGCATTGCTGAGCCCTGTGCTTGGCGACCAGCTATAAAGTACACCGCCACTAGCCAAAAGGGGTAAAGAAATGCCGCCAACTTGCGGGCAAATTATAGTGTCATTGCCTGCTTGGGCAAAACGGGTAATTGAAGTTGAGCCTTCAGGAAATAAGAAATTAGTGAGTAACTTTCCATTCGATCCTTTTTCTGAACCCCATGGATCGTTTGACCATTGGGGGTTAACACCATTTAGACCAGCAATAACAGAATTAACAGTTCCTGGTGGAATAGCTAAAGAGGAAAAGCCTATTACCCCTCCACCGCCACCACCGCCAGGACCTACTTGCCTAGTACTTTTAGTATCTTTACTTACCCAGCAATCGGCGCCTTTTCCTCCATTCGCAGTTACATTTACAAGACCTATATAACTAGCAACGTCCAATAGAATGGAACCACCTGCACCTCCTCCCCCTGTTCCATCGTCTTGGCATCCAACAACGGCTGCACTGCACTCAATAGCGTTTTGTCCATTGGCAATGATGCTATTGTTGTTGGCTATTAAAACGTTACATTTTATAAATACAATTCCACCACCAATACCTCCAGGCTTTTCTCCTCGGTCATTTCCCTGCCCTGCACCTCCTCCCCCACCTAAAAAAACTCTGTTTACAGAATAATCAAGGCTTTGGCCTCCCAATCCACCCATTGCAATAAATGGTGCAACATCTACCTCCGTGCAGCCTGGCCCTCCTGGATAAAAATATTGATTACCGCCTTTGCCTCCTGCTCCGCCATTTCCACCACCTCCACCACCACAATTGTGGTCGTTTCCACCACCGCCACCGTTAGCCAACTTTCCTCTTCCGTAAATTTTGTTTATTGAAATAGAACTTATCCCTTCGCCTTTGTGTGCTCCCTCATTAAATATCGATGAATAAAAATAATCTCTTCTATTGCATGAAAATGCAGTACTCAAAAGAACCTCTCCACCGGTAAAACCTTTGGCAGTAACATTTATGTTTGAATTTAGAAAAAGGCTATCAGAAACATCAATAAAAAATACCCCACCCTTTTTTCCATTCCAGCCCAAACAACTATGCTCAGTATTTAGGTCATAATTTTTTCGTTTTTTTACTGCAACTAATTGTACCGTTCCATTGATAATATCATAGCTTTTTATCAACTTGGTTTTTAATATTAAGTTGGTTCCAGATTTTGAAACAATCTCATTAAACTCAAAATTACCAACGTTGTTGTAGGCAGTAATATTTCCAAATGCATTCGTGTTTGAAGAATCAATAAACGCGCCTTTTATTTGTACAATTAGTACGGCATCACCTATGTCAAATAAACTTGGCGAATCAACAGAAAGGATAGTAGCGCAAGCGCCATTGGTCATTCCAAGTATTTGAGCATAAGCGTTAATAATTTTTGTTTGAGCTTTTATGGAAAAAGTAGTACCAAGAATAGCGACAAGGATAAAAAATCTTTTCATAGTTTGGTGGGGTTAGGTATATTTCGAACTGGGAATCCTATAAATTATTATAATCGTTTAGCGCTGCTCGGCATTCTATATGGCATAAGCTTTTGCGCAAGCCTACTACGTCATCACCACCCCCCCCTCAGCTCGCCGTAGTATATCAGCACGCTGTTCGGCGTAGTCTGGGGCGAGCGCCTTTTTGCAGCATAGCCGACTACGTCGTAGCTAAAAGGCAGTCTCCTGACTGCCATTCCCCCTCCAAAAATACACGCTCCCCATCACATATACAAATATCGCCTGCCCGAAGGGTAAAACAACGCTGCCACACGCCACCAGGCGAGCGATAGAAGCGGATACCCGTTTTCGGGCGCGAGTGGTGTTATTTTGTTTATTGTTTTTTTATGACAGTCGGGAGACTGCAATTTACGAAGGACAATTAGGCTATGCTGCAAAAAGGCTTGCGCCACATAATCGCCCAACAGCGAGACATACTACGGGGAACTGATGTGGTCTTTCCATAGAATTAATGAATCGTTTACTAAATCATATTCATAAATCTCTTTAGTTAGGCTGTCTACGAAAATCCATTGGTCTGCCACATATCTACTTTCAAAACTATGCCCTATTTCAACCATTGCGTAATTTTTTCCATTTCGTTCTGTACTTTCTTTAATGTAGGTTACAGGGTATCCGTCAACTTCAGTCAAACGGTCTTTATTGCCTTCCATATATGTAATTATGTATTCATCTGCCCATTGGGCAGCTTCGATAATTGTGTCGACTTGTGGATTGTTTGCCTTTTTTTCTGTCCTACTTGAACAAGATGTTAGAAAAAAAATTGTCAAAATATAAAGTAAACGTTTCATTATTTTCTCCCTTGTTGTTTTTTTTCGGCGCAGCCAATACAGCCTTTCCCCCCAACATTCTCCCTCCAAAAATACACGCTCCCCATCACATATACAAATATCACCTGCCCGAATGCTAAAACAGCGCTGCCACACGCCACCGGGCGAGCGATAGTAGCGGATACCCCGCTGAAGCCTTTGCGGCAGAGCCTTGTGGCGGAGTAGCAGCGGTTAGCGCGGTGCCGCCTTTTTCGGCGGCACGCCCCATAGTCTTTCTACCAATTATCTATACAGCAAATTTCACCTTTAGTACCTTTCGTGCGCTATCAAATGATAATTGCCAACTATACTACGGGATTTGACAGGCATTAAATGATGATTGACAGCTATGCAATGGTCATTGTCACCAATAATATCATTTTTGACAATTATCTAATGGCTATTGACACGCAACATATCATTTTTGCCAACGATACAATGGTCATTGTCACCAAATAAATGGTCTTCGACATTTGTCAAAGGCTATCGCATAGTTGTCAATTATCATTTGATAGGTGGCAATAGCCATTGTATCGTTGGCAATTATCATTTGATAGCTGACAATGGTTATAATATAGCTGTCAAAAATAATTTGATACGTGTCAAAAACTGTTGTATCTTTGTCAAAAGCAATATGATTGCTGACAAAATACAATTGCTAACGAATATAACAGCACCAAGGCTATGAATCGCAACCAATTTGACAAATATAGCTCCCTCCGCAAGTCGGAAGCCCATCTCCGTGCCAATGCAAGCGCCCTTGCAGGCTTGCCAATAGTAGGGGCAAAGGCTGCAGCGCTACGCCTACTCATCGAGCGCATAGGCATGCTAGATGCAGAGGCAGACCAAGACAGTAGAGGCTATGCCATAGACAAAAAACTAAAACGCGACACCCTTGTAGCCACGCTGCTGCGCCTTGCGCGCAATGCCCACGTGCACTATGTGGCCACCGCCGATGCCGATATGGAAGCCCTTGTGGCCAGCATCAAAGCCCGCACGCTTAGCCGCCTCCGCGATGCCGACCTATACCTTTTTGCCCAAAAAACCCACGAGGCACTGCTACCCGATGCGCCTGCTATGCCCGGCAGCGCCCCGGCCGACATAGTGCTGCTAGCCAGCCAAATCACCGATTATTACCAAGCCATACACGCGCCCCGCATCTTGCGGAAGCAGCGCAGCGCGGCTGTGGCAGGCATTATCGTGGCCATGCGCGATGCCGAGGCGGTGTGCCAAGAGATAGAAATATATATGCGCACCCTCATAGACAGCAACGAAATGCTGTACCTGCTGTGGCGCTCCAGCCGCAATATAGACCGCACAGGCGTGCGGCAGAAAAAGAAGAAGGAGTAGGGGGGCGGAAAAACGCATAAAAAAAGAGTGGCACAAAATGATGTGCCACTCTTTTTATTTTTATTGGAGGTACTAAATATTGCCAATGAGTTTTTGGAGGTAAACGCCGTAGCCGCTTTTGAAAAATTTGCTGGCGAGGGCTTGCATTTCGGCATCGCTTATCCAGCCGTTGCGGTAGGCTATTTCTTCTATACAGCCTATTTTCATGCCTTGGCGTTTTTCTATTACGTTTATAAATTCGCCTGCTTCCATGAGCGAGTCGAAGGTGCCCGTATCTAGCCATGCGGTGCCGCGGCGCAGCACGCCTACTTCTAGCTTGTTTTTTTCGAGGTATATTTTGTTTACGTCGGTTATTTCTAGCTCGCCACGGGGCGATGGTTTCATGTCTTTGGCTATGGCCACCACATCGTTGTCGTAAAAATAAAGGCCGGGTACAGCGTAGTTCGATTTTGGTTCGCTAGGCTTTTCTTCGATGCTTAGGGCTTTGTAATCTTTGTCAAATTCTACCACACCATAGCGCTCGGGGTCGTGCACGTGGTAGGCAAATACTACAGCGCCGTCGGGGTTGGTTTTGGTTTTGAGAAAGCTGCCCATGCCTGCTCCGTAAAAGATGTTGTCGCCCAAGATGAGCGCCACGGGCGAGTTGCCGATAAAGTCGGCACCAAGGATAAAGGCTTGCGCAAGGCCATCGGGGCTAGGCTGCACCACATACTCAAAACGGCAGCCGAGCTGGCTACCGTCGCCCAATAGTTTTTTAAAACCAGCTTGGTCTTCGGGCGTGGTGATGATGAGAATCTCACGTATGCCAGCCAGCATCAGGGTGCTGAGCGGGTAGTATATCATGGGCTTGTCGTACACGGGCATCAGCTGCTTGCTTACGGCTATTGTAAGTGGGTAAAGGCGTGTGCCAGAGCCACCTGCTAGTATTATACCTTTCATAAATTATGCTTGTTTTAGTGTTTTTGTTTTGAGAAATATTGTTGCCGTTTGGCTTTCAGCATATCTTTTATAGAAAACTGCTGCGCTTCTGAGGCGCAAGGATACTCATATATCCATTTTTTACCAAAATAATCTGCCAAACAGATGCGCGGTAGGTCTTGCGTATCGGGCTGGGCTTGGCAGCTGAGCGTATGAAAATAGAGCAATTGTGGGCGTGCGCTTATGGGCGGCACAGCTACAATATCGGCTTGCTGCTGCCGGATATATTGGTACCGCTCTTGCGACTGCTGGTTGTAGCGGGCAGCTGTGCCAGACAGTACATCGGTAAGGGCATGCACCGCATTGTTGGGCACCACCACAAATACACAAATAAGGTAAATGAAAGACAAAGTCTTGAAACCGCGGTGCAGCTTGCCTTTCAGCATCCCGAAAAATTCGGCCTGCTCATGCATCATTAGCTGTGTGGCTAGTAGCATAGCCAATAGTAGGTAGAGAAAAAGTATGTTTTGTACACGGGTTTCGGGGGTGCTGCCACTAAGCCATACCACCAATATTTGTATGGCCACAAAGTATAGAATGCTACCAATAAAAATGGTTTTGGCCCTAAAAAAACGAAACCTAGCAAGCTGTGCAGCCCAGCCTTGTAGCCGATGGCCAAATAAAAAAAGGTACACACATACCATGGGCACTAGTAGCAAGGCCCAATTGCTGAGCCACAAGGCAGCCGAATATATGCCGCCCGAAAAGGCCAATAATGTATTGCCAGCATAGGGGGTGATGCTGTGGCGGTGCATATTGCCCCCCGAAAAAACAGTAGCGGCTACAGTAGCGGCAAAGGCTATGAGCATTACCCAAAAGCCTTTAGGTATAGGCATGGCCATCTGCCTTTGGCTGGCATAAAATAGCAGCAGTGGTATAGCAAAAAGCATCATGCCCAGCTCGCTACAACCCACTATTAAGATAGCGTTGATAGTGGCTATAGCCCATAGCCACCAACGATGTGTGTTTTGGGGCCGAGCCAAAAGCACTGCAAAAACAATAGCCCAAAGCCATAAAGCAGCCGCAGTGAGGTAGGTAGCCTCTGCACTAAGCCAAAAAGCAAATTCGTGCAAGTTGGGCACAAAAGACAAGAAGCAAAGTAGTAGCAAAGCAAAAAGGAACACGATAGTTTTGGTAGCAATATGCTGCCGCAAAAGCAAATAGAGAAAGCTATAAAAGCTAGCTACAAAAAACAGAAACAAGCCAGCCGTAAGCCACTGATAGCCTGCTATACTGTGCTGCTTGAGGGGGCTTAGAAAAATAAGAAACGTAGACAAAAACCTGCCACCACTATGGCCTATGAGCGCTGTAAATGCCGGAATATACCCTTTGTGCTGCAAGAAATAGTTGTAAGAAAAATCGTCGGAGTGGGGCTGGTTATAGGCAAATAAAATGAGCAATAACAGCAGCAGCGTGGCCGCTGCACTTATTATTGCCCATTCTATTTTTGTCCAAATTTTCATACACTAAGGTTGGATGAAGGTTTGGATTAGTGATTGTATTGTGCTTGGTAATATTTTTGGTAGTTGCCACTAGTAACATTCTTCAGCCACTCCTCGTTGCTCAGGTACCAATCTATGGTTTTGGATAGGCCTTCTTCAAAAGTTACAGAAGGCATCCAGCCTAGGTCGTTTTTCAGCTTGTTGGCGTCTATGGCATAGCGCTTGTCGTGGCCCGGGCGGTCTTTTACATAAGTAATCAGCGCTTCGGATGTGCCAGCTGCTCTGCCCAGTTTTTCGTCCATTTGTTTGATGAGTTCTTTCACCAAATCGATATTTTGCCACTCATTGAAGCCGCCAATATTGTAGGTTTCGCCTGCTTGTGCATTATGAAAAATATTGTCGATAGCAATGGCATGGTCTAGCACAAAAAGCCAATCGCGGGTGTACTTACCATCGCCATAAATAGGTAGTGGTTTGTTGTTGATAATATTAGAAATGCAAAGCGGTATCAGCTTTTCAGGAAAATGGTTGGGGCCATAGTTGTTGCTACAATTAGACAGTACAAAAGGTAGGCCATAAGTATTGCCATAGGCACGCACCAAATGGTCTGAAGCCGCCTTGGAAGCAGAGTACGGCGATTGAGGGTCGTAAGCGGTAGTTTCGAGAAAGAAGCCTGTTTCGCCAAGGCTACCATACACTTCGTCGGTAGAAACGTGGTAAAAAAGATTGTTCAATTCTTTTCTATCGGGGTAATGGCCGTGGGTATGAGCGGGGTTTAGGGTCCAATATTCGCGAGCAAGATTGAGCAAATTGGCAGTGCCCATAACGTTTGTTTGTATAAAAGCGTTGGGGTCTGTAATGCTTCTGTCTACATGGCTTTCGGCAGCAAGATGGATAATTGCATTGGGTTTGTATTGCTCAAAAACCGCTCTAATAGCAGGTTCGTTGGTGATATCCGCTTTTACAAAAGTGTAATTTGCTTCATTTTCTATATCGGTAAGGTTTTCTAAGTTGCCCGCATAAGTAAGGGCATCTAGGTTGATGATGTTGTAATTAGGATATTTTTTTACAAAAAGGCGCACCACGTGCGAGCCTATAAAACCAGCACCACCGGTAATAATCAAAGTCTTGTTCATTGCGCAAAAATAATGCTTACGCAAGACAATTGCGTAAGCATATTAAAATTAATTAGTAAAATGGTTTTATTTGGCCAAGGCAGCTTTAATTTCAGCACCTTCGGGCTTGATGGCTGAGGGGAAAACGGCTATTAATTTACCGTTTTCGTCTATCAAGAATTTATGAAAATTCCATTTCACCTCGGCATCTTGCACGCCGTTTTGTGCTTTTTGGGTAAGCCATTTATAAATGGCAGCTTGGTCGGCACCTTTTACAGATACCTTTGCAGCCATTGGGAAGCTAACGCCAAAATTTTTCTTACAAAAACCTGCAATTTCAGTATTGTTGCCGGGCTCTTGCGCACCAAAATTATTGGCGGGGAAACCAACGATTACCAATTTGTCTTTATTGGCTTTGTACAATTTTTCCAAACCCTCGTATTGTGGCGTGTAGCCGCACTCTGAGGCGGTATTTACAACTAGAATTTTCTTGCCTTTAAATTTCGAAAAATCGATAGTGCCGCCCTCTAGGCCCGGCACTTTAAAGCCATAAATAGTATTGGCGCCATCTTTGCCGCCGGCAATTGCTGTGCTCATCATAAGGAAAACGATTAGAATACTGTTGATAATGAATTTCATGATTGTATTTATTTTTCACAAACTTAAAGGATTTCAAGCTACGGGTATCAACAAACAAATGCTAAATTTGCGGTTCGATGCAAAAAATAATTTACTCTCGCATTTATGTTTTGTTGGCCATACTCTTATTAGCATCTTGTGCTAATATAGTGCCGCCCTCTGGTGGCAAAGTGGATAAAAAAGCACCCAAATTATTGAGCATAAAACCAAGCGACTCGCTGCTAAATACAAGAGTAACGAAGATAGAAATGCGCTTTGACGAATTTGTGACTATAAACGATGCTGCAAAAGAAGTAAAAGTATCACCAATTCTGGCTCAGAATCCCACACTTAGTGTGTCTGGCAAGACGGTGACACTTAAAATAGCCGACTCGCTATTAGCGGCCAATACCACTTACAGCATTAGCTTAGG
>JADLEN010000163.1 GCA_020846105.1 Chitinophagaceae bacterium
GCCTTTTTGGCTGTATGTCTGCGATGCTTGGCATCTAGCTCGGCGGTCATGGTCATAAATATAGGCATAGTGCCCAAGGGATTTATGAGTGTAAAAAAGGAGGTAAAACAAAGCAGCCCAAAGGCAAGAAGGTCGTTCATTTATTTTTGATTTTTGATTGAAATGATAACCATTTTATAAAGTAATACATGCCAATTCGGCTGCAATTTAGAAAATAATAAACCAATGTTATTGCCCATTGGTGGATACAGAATGGTGCTTTCGCTTTTTATCTATTTTTTTCTACCGACATTTGGCTACAATTATTGCAACTATTAATGAGTAGCCCAAGTAAAAAGTCATTTTCATTCTCGCTTCTTAAAAGAGTATTTGCCTATGCGCACCCTTATAAAAAAACGTTTTACCTCGTATTAGTTTTGAGCATAGTGCTGTCAGCTATTGCGCCTCTGCGGCCATACCTCATTCAGCAGTCGGTAGATGTGTATATCAAAAATCAATGGTTGCAAGGATTGATAATGATTACTGCATTACAACTAGCGTTACTGATTGCAGAAACCTTGTTACGTTTTTTATTCTCCTTCCGTATAAATTGGATGGGGCAAAATGTGGTGAATGACTTGCGCCAAGAAGTGTTTCGCAAAATACTCTTTCAAGACATTTCTTTTTACGACAAGACAGCTGTGGGTACGCTCACCACACGCTCTATCAACGACATGGAGTCTGTGAATGATGTGTTCTCCGAAGGTATTATTGCTATCATTTCCGATGTGCTCACCATCATAGCTGTGATTGTAGCCATGCTAGCCACAGACTGGGTGCTTACACTTATTTGCCTCACTACATTGCCCGCATTAATATTGGCTACTTATTGGTTCAAAAATTCGGTGAATAAATCATTCCAACGGGTGCGCACCGCAGTGGCGGCGCTCAATGCTTTTGCACAAGAGCATATCTCTGGCATGAGTATTGTGCAAGCATTTGCCGCAGAAGAGCGAGAGGGCAAAAAATTTGACGAAATCAATACCGAGCATCGAAATGCACATATTAAGTCCATATTTGCGTACTCAGTTTTTTTTCCTATTGTAGAGATTATTCTTGCCGTGTCCATGGGTTTGTTGGTATGGTGGGGCGCCAAGCGGATGATCAACTATGATGTTACTCCCGGAGTTATTATTGCCTTCGTTATGTACCTCAACTTGCTTTTCAGGCCACTCCGTATGATGGCCGATAAATTTAACGTACTGCAAATGGGAATGATAGCGGCAGAGCGTATTTTCACGGTTTTGGATAGCAAAGAAAGTATCAAAAATGAAGGTGTGGCATTGGCCAATAATCTTAAAGGTGATATTCATTTCCAAGAAGTACACTTTGCCTACAAGCCCGATGTGCCTGTATTGCGTGGCGTAACATTCGATATTCCCGCAGGGCAAACAATGGCACTAGTGGGGCATACCGGTGCTGGTAAAACAAGCATTATTAGCATACTCAATCGCCTTTACGAAATACAAAGCGGCAACATACTTATAGATGGCATGCCCATAAAGGAATATGATATCTACTCCTTGCGACAGCATATTGGTATTGTATTGCAAGACGTGTTTTTATTTTCGGGTACAGTGTACGATAATATTACTTTGCGCAACCCAGACATTACCCTTGCACAAGTGCAAGAAGCATGCACCATATTGGGTATCCACGATTTTATTATGCGCGTGCCTGGCAATTATTATTTTGATGTTATGGAACGTGGCAACACACTGTCGCAGGGGCAGCGGCAACTGATTTCTTTTGCGCGTGCGTTGTTATACAATCCCACAATTCTTATCCTAGACGAGGCTACATCATCCATTGATAGTGAAAGTGAACTGTTGGTACAAAAAGCAATTGATACCCTTATAAAGGGTCGTACATCTATTGTTATTGCTCACCGCTTATCTACCATTCGCAAAGCCAATCAAATACTGGTTTTGGACAAAGGACAAATCATAGAACGAGGCACGCATACCGAACTTCTAAACCTTGAAGGGGCTTATCAAAAACTTTATACTGCTGTAGAAAAGCAGAAAACGGAGGTTTGATTGTTTGATGTTTAATAGCTTGGTATAATACTATCCGCTCGTAAATATTGCTACCACAGGCTGCAAAAAAAATTGGGAAGTAAAAATTTCTTAACTAGCGAATTACTACAATCTTCTTGCGTCGCAACACTATTATTTCCTTTACATCTTTAAAACAAAAAAGAGCTTCTGATTTGGAAGCTCTTTTTTGGTAAACCATCACTGCAAAATATTTTAAAAACACCTACTCACACCTAGCACATACCTCAGGTTGAAAAACTGTGGATTGGCATAGGGTGGACGGTTGAGGAATAATGGCATGTCGAAACGGATTGTAAGCGGTTGTGCTTTATCGAACGCGCCCCATTTGCGAATAGTGAAAGCCGCACCTATACCAGCATCTACGCGTAGGTCGCTCATCATATTGGTGGGCTGCGCATTCCAGTAAGTAGCAATGCTATCATAGCGGCTCAGTTGCATCACACCGGCATCGGCAAAAAGGTAGGCCGATGCGCTTAACCATTTGCTTGTAAACTTAGGTTTCAGCTTGATGTAATTGCCAAAATCCAATTCGGCATTTACCGCAGCACCACTCCTGCCTTTGTAGCCTATTAGCACTTCGCCATTTCTTTCATCGGCCAAGAAATAACCATTATAGCCACGAAGGTTGAGCCCGCCACCATACTGAAAATGGTTGGTGTTGTAGCGCGAAATATTGCCTGTCCACTCTGTTGGCGACAAGCCCACACTGCGGGTATATTTATTGTCCATCATTTCTTCGGGGTTGGCACCTGCGGCAAATAAGGCCGACTCGTAAGGCATATTACTACCCACGCCATAGCGGCCAAAAACCCGTGTACGTAGCACTAGCTTGCCTATCCTGCTACTGTTCACAGACTCTAGCTGTGCATAAGAATAATTGAACGCGGCAGGGTTGTTGCCGGTGAGCAAGGGCGCACGCAGCGATAGTTGGAAACGGCCATTGCCATTAAGGTAATGGTAGCTACGGGTGTAGCGTGCGTTAATACTGCTGTTGGGCAAGGCTTTGCGGCTACTCCACTCATTCGGAAATAGCAAGTAATCTTTGTCGTAAGTCAGTGGGCGCCACATAGTTTGTGCCGAAAGCTCAATACTACTTTGCTTATTTACTGCCCAGTTAAAGCCACCACGATGGTACATTAGTCCATCTAAGAAACGCGAGCTCAGCTGCAATTGCAACTTGGGGTTGCGTAAGGATAATGGCGTGCTGTAATTGATACTGTAATTGATAGGCGCATACCTATCA
>JADLEN010000164.1 GCA_020846105.1 Chitinophagaceae bacterium
CAAGGTTCTGTGCTTTAGCACCCAATGTACTTGCAGCAAGAGAAGTAGCAACAACAGCAGTTCTTAATACTGATGATAGTTTCATGATATAAATAAAGACAATTAAAAGAGTAACCTATCATAACACACTTCGTATAACAACATATACTATACATATTTATCAATAAGATGCAATAGATTATATATACTTTTTGTATAATTGTGTAGAGGAATATCGACAACTGTAACATTTAATTAAAGCGATTAAAAAATAGCTAAATGTTATGCTGGCTTTATCACCCTTGGTGTTTGTGTGTCAATAATTTTATCTCTTTACATTGTATTTATATTTTGAAAAGTAGGGGCATTGGCATCATCCTTCATTCAAACATCAAATTTGGCGTGTGTTTTTTTTCCTCTCTTTTTATGAAAAGGAAAATCTATTTTATCATTATGCTGGCTTTAAAACCTCAGCCCTATCCCCTCTCCCAAGGAGAGGGGAATGTGTATGTAGCGTGGGTTGTAGTTTTTTTTCGACCTCAACCCTATCCTCCCGAATGTTTTCGGGACAAACTCTCTCCTAAGGAGAGGGGTATAAGCAAAAAAATTTTTGCCGGCAATAATGCAAATTGGTATTATACAACAGCTTTTTTTGTGTGGCCTTATCTAAATACGCAAAGCAAGCAGTCATTACGCTGTATCCCTACAGTCGCTCCTAAGGCTTAGCTTTTTGTTGTATTGTACCAGTCTGTTGTGTGTGTGTCGCATCAAATTTTTCTAACTCAGCCTGCTGCACGAAGGCGATAAAACCCTGTGGCGGCATAGTTTTGAATCTACTAAATGGGCAATCATACCTCTACTCAAAGAACTAAATAATATGCAAGGATACTGTCGGCAATTGAAAAAAGCAAGGTAGTGTACACGAAACCAAGAAAACTGAACACGAAACCTTTTTAACAGCTCTTTTTCTACGAGTGGAGATAATACATTTGCGATATGAACAGAATGGTTTTGCTGCTTTTTGTGCTTTTCACTTCCTTATTTGCAAGCGGGCAGGCTGGCCAAGCGAATACTTATAGTATTCCGCTAAAGGATAAAAGATGGGCAACCAATTCGTTTATAGGCACGAATGAGGGTGCTGATCCGCTTTTTTTTGTGGGATATTTTAGAGGCTTGGCCAGAATGAGTAATACCGGGCCTGTGTACCTCAAAACAGATAGCCTCAACGACCATTTTACAGATGTAAAAAAGATAAACGATTCGGAATATTATGTGCTGAACACTTTCTATATCGGCAAGCTGCAAAGGGATAGCGTGTACACCTTGATTTACGACCGAAAACTCAACTTTACCCAATACCAATTAGCGGCAAATGGCTTGTTGTATTTGATTGGCTATGACGAGCAAGATGCGCAATGGCTTTATTGTTTTGATGGTAAGAAATTGCAGCACATCAAAAAATTGGGCACACGCCAAGAATTAGGCCTTTATCACCTCATCTTAGATGAGTTTAAGCATCCGTATTTTTTTTCTTATCAAAAAAAGGGCATTAGCATATGGGCTATCAACAAACAAAAAGTAGCGGATAGTATTAGCTACAAGATAAAGTGCAGCAAGCAGTTTATGTTAAATGCTTTACAAACAAAAAAATTCAAAGCTACCTTGTATGATTTGGGTAGCCAACGCTATTATTTTTACAACGAGCGTGGCATTCAGCTATTTTCATATGAAGAAAGCGATGTCAAAAAACAGGTAAGAACTTACTACCCTTATTACGTTTATTCTAATAAAATTGGGCAATATAAAATCAAGCAGATTGGCGATAGCAGCATTGTATCTTTTGAGTTGAATTCCAATGTGAATAATTTTACACAAGAGCCAATACGCAATACTTTTATTGTGGGTAATGCGAAAGAACCGGTGAGGGTATTTCCCTACCTCAAAAAGTATCCTAATCTATTTGGTGCCAATAATTCAGCCTCTGTATTCAGCCTTAGGCAAGACCATCTTGGGCGGATATGGGCTGGCTCTTATCAGCAGGATTTGAGCATTATTGATGGTGAAAAGGTAGAGCAGCCAAAGGACAGGCAGTATCTATTTATGAATGCAGGTGATAGGGCGGCCGACAAAATGTATCTTCTAGCGGATTGGGGCAAAGGGCTATTGCGCTATGATGTACAAGGCAACTGCAAAAAGCTATTACCCAATTTCGTTGGCTTTTGCACTTATGTCAGCAAAGACCAAAAAACCTTTTACCTAGGTGGTGGTGGCGACAAAACATTTGGACTGCACTATTGCAGTACAAGCGAGCTGCTGCGTGAAAAGGATATCCAATGGCAAAATATACCTACAAACTCAACATTCGCTATCAGAAATGTACTCTGTATTGCCGAAGACACAATGAATAGAATTTGGGCGGGTAATGGTGGTGGCATTTGTTTATTTAATCCTAATACAAACAGTAAGCAAACATTAGGTTTACGAGAAAACAAATTATCGTTAGGTGGTACCGCATCTTTATTTACCGATTCTTATGGAACAATGTGGATAGGTTCCATTGAAAAAGGGCTTTGGTATTACAACAAATATGCTCCAACCGCTAAGGATGGGGATTTTCATCAAATAATACATCCATTTTGGACTGATGGTCAAAGCATTTTAGCAATAACTCAATATCGCAATCAGCTTCTAATAAGTTATGCTGACAAATTACTCTTGCTGAACTTGGATTCTTTTTATCAAAAGCAAAAAACCATAATCCGCTACCTCAATCCGCAGGAAGCCAATTTTACAACCACTTTAGAGCAAAACACCTTGCTTGTTTCGGCAAAAGATAGCAGCGTTTGGTTTTCTACCAGCGACCAGGTATATCAATGGGATATTGCCCAATGGCTTCGCTTCAAAACTTATAAAGCAAATCCTACTGTTAGCATTCATTTTGGTTCAAAATCCGATACACTATATCCATCCGCAAAGTATGAGCTTGCACCAAAGCAAAATAGCTTTCAATTAAAAATAGACTACCACACGCCCGACCTAATGCCACGCTACATACAAGCCTGGTTGCGCAATGAAGAAGGTGACAGTATAAAAGTACCTGCTCCGGCTCTTGAAACAGCATTTTCATTTAGCAATCTTAAAAGTGGCCGATACACCTTTGTGGTCAATGTGTTGGAAGAGGACGGAACAATCAGTCATTACCAATATCCCATTTGCCTTGATGCTTTTTGGTTTGAAAAGCCAAAATACTGGTTGTTTATAGCCATTTGTCTATCTGCTATAGTAGCTTATGTATTCTATTTGCGCAGCAAGAAAGAAATAGAAAGTGCAAAACGCAAAGAAGCCGAAGCGCGAATGGCGCAATGGCAAGCAGAAACAGTATCGGAATTAAACAAATTGAAAATTGCTTCTATCAGCAACCAGTTTAAACCACACTTTTTATTAAATACACTCAACGCAGTTGGCTCTTTCTTGTATCATAAGCCTCAGGCCGAGCGTTTGGTAGATTTAATTGGCAAAAGTGTGCGTATTATTTTTGCACAATCCAGCACAGGTGTCAATGTACACAGCTTGAGCAAAGAGTGGGAACTGATTGAAAATGTCATTGAAATCTTTAGGATTTTGTACATCAAAGAATTAGAAACCTCTTTGCCATCAAAGGAGCAATTACAAGCAGTACAACTACAACAAATACCCTTCGGCATACTGCAAATACCCGTGGAGAATGCCTTGCTGCACGGATTACACAATAGAAAAAGTGGTCCTTATTTGTTGCAAATTATTCTTGAAAACTATACGAACCATCTGCTATTTATTATTGAAGATAATGGAGTAGGGCGTGAAAAATCGGCAAGCTTGAGCAATGTGCGTAAGCACGGTACAGGGCTAAAAAACTTGCAGGAAACTATCCGACTGTATAACCTTAATAATACCGGCAATGAAATAGAAATGGAATTTCAGGATAACATCCATCACAACGAATATGGTGAACCTTATGGCACTCGAGTATTGATAAAAATACCCAAAAATTATAATTATGAATTTTAAAAAGCCTGAACTTAAATATGCTATTATAGAAGATGCACCTGATGTATGTGTGGGTCTTGAGGAAAGAATGGCGGAACATAGCGCTTGGCAACACTGCGGCACAAGAAACGAAATAGAAGCGGCAATCGCCTTGATTGAAAAGGAAAAGCCTTGCCTCATTTTTATGGATTGGCACATCAAAGGAGGTAGCACTTATGAATTGCTCGAACTCATTAAAGCAGATAGCAAGTACAACCCATACATCATTTATTTTACCGCATTTCAAGGCGACGAACCAAGCATACCCGTAAGGGTAAACAACGTTTATAAAGTGGATAAATATCTTATAAAACCATTTTGGGTGGATTTTACTGAAAGTCTTTCGGTTTTTTTAGAAGAAGCAGAAGCAAAAAATAATGTTCAATCGGATGCTACTTTTCTCAAGGATGTTTATGGAACAATGCATCAGATAAAGTGTTCAGAGCTTGTACATATTCACCGTCATCACGAAAACAACAGGGTAAAAATACTCACCTTTATTAATGGCTCAATCATTGCCATTAAAGGCACATTCGAGGAAATGGAACAACTACTTCAGTTGCACCAAATTGACTATTTTTTTCCGAATAAAAGGTACTCTATTGTATGTCGCAATTACATAAAAAGCTATGATGCGCATTTTGTTTGTTTTGAAAACAACATTATGAAAACAGAAATAGTAGGAGAGCGTTTTAAATTGTTTGAAGATTGGTTATTAAACAAAAATAAAGATTGTAAATAAAGCCAGTTTATTTACTATTGTAATTTAAAGAGGTTTAGTAATGGACAGACTAGAGATTTTTCAACAAATACGCAATAGGTATGGTGTAAGTGTTGCCAATGATTTGGCTAGCGTATTTTTTTGCCAATCGGATGATAAGGTCTTACTAGAGATAAATTTTATCGACCCCGAAGAAGAATCTGTAACCTTTGATTTGTTGCGTATTGGGGAATATAGTGATGGAGGAAGGGGTGATGACTTTATTTCTTATTTTTCATTGAGCAACGACATTATTGACAATATCCGGTTACTATTGGAATTTCATCGAACCAAATTACTAAATCTCTTTTTTGATTTGTTTGACCAGGAGTTGGTGCTTCGTTATTTTGAATTGCGACAAGGTATTGCAAATTCTATGAAAAGGCAATAGAAGTTTTGCATAAGGCAATGTGTGCCTTTTTCATAAATCTACTTTTTTATCCAAAATTAAAATAAATGAATTTTTTTTGGATTAATCATTTCCCATCAGCGTACTTATCATATAGGGCATTTAATTTGGCTAATAAGTTTTTATAGTTTTCTGATTTATTCTCTAAAAACTCACTTCCACTTGTGATTGTATAATACACCTCGAAGTGTGTAATATAGGCTACCTTAAAAGCTTCGTCAGAAAACAATAACCTCACACGGTCATTCTGTCCTTTGATAATTAGCAGCTCTA
>JADLEN010000165.1 GCA_020846105.1 Chitinophagaceae bacterium
TGTACCTTATGACTTTTCGGAACGCTACTATAGTATTATTTATGGCCATTTTGTGGACAGGATGTACCAATACGCCTGAGGCCAACAAGGTCGAAAGCACCAAGCTAGACGCGTCATTAATAAACAATCCGAGAAGTGCTACTGCTACAGACGAGGTGCTTGCTCAATTGGCAACAATGGACTTTGAAGATACCGCACACGATTTTGGCAGAATGTATGATGGAGAAACAGCATCTTACGATTTTAAATTTACCAATAATGGCAAAGCGCCATTGCTCATATCTAATGCAGCAGGCACTTGCGGATGTACTGTGCCCAACTACCCACACGAGCCTATTGCCCCCGGTGCTAGTGCTGTAATAGCAGTCAAATTCAACTCGGCAAGTAAGGTAGGCCTGCAAAACAAAAGTGTCAATATCTTTACCAATAGTGCCAAAGGCACACATACCTTACACATAAATGCAGAGGTAGTAGAAAAATAAAAAACTTTCTTTTTTCAATCAATAATAATTTCTAAAAACAACAAAACAAGGATGACAATGAACGTAATAATGTTACAAGGTGCAGCCGCAGGTGGCGGTCTAGGTTTCCCATTAATGATGCTAGCAATGGTAGTAGTGATGTACTTTTTTATGATACGCCCACAAGCCAAAAAAGCTAAAGAACAAAAGAAATTTGCAGAAAGCATAGTAGCTGGTGAGCAAATAGTAACTACCGCCGGTATTCATGGCAAAATAGCAAAGGACAACGAAGATGGTACCTTAAAGTTAGAAGTGAGCAACAACAACTTTATTACCCTAGACCGCTCTGCTGTATCTATGGATATGACAATGGCTCACCGCAAGAAAACAAACCCAACAGCTGTAGCTACTAAATAAAATATTTAATGCTCAAAGTAGGCATTACAGGGGGCATTGGCTCCGGAAAAAGTACAGTATGCCAAGTGTTCGAAACACTTGGCATACCTGTATTATACGCCGACACTGTGGCCAAAAACCTGATGCAAAAAGACCCCATTTTGCGCCAAAACATTATTGCGCTTTTGGGCAAAGAGGCTTATACCCAAAACAGATTGAATACTGCTTTTATAAGCCAAAAGGTATTTGCCGATAAAGAAAAATTAGCCGCGCTAAATGCCATTACCCACCCCGCAGTTACAGCCTATTCTTACAAATGGATAGAAAGACAAAACAGCCCTTATATTCTTAAAGAGGCCGCCTTGTTTTATGAGTCGGGCACACACAATCAAGTAGATGTGATGATAGGCGTGTCCGCTACCCTGCCGGTCCGTATTGCACGCACCATGCAGCGCGACAATATAAGCGAAGAAGCAGTGCTAGCACGCATGAGCAAACAAATGAATGAAGACGAAAAAATGAGCCGTTGCGACTATATTATCCTTAACAACAACAACAGCCCTATCATAGACCAGGTGCTAGCCCTACATCAAAAATTAATGTTGCGCTAAGCATTTACTTCCTTTCCCCAATCTGCTGCCGCCACATAGCATAATACAAGCCTTTTTCATCCAGCAATTGGCTGTGGGTACCCATCTCTGCCACATTTCCTTTCTCCAACACCACTATCCTGTCGGCGTGCATAATAGTAGAAAGCCTATGCGCAATCATTACCGTTATATGCTCGCGCTTGTCGGTAATATCTCTGATGGTTTGCGAAATTTCTTCTTCGGTAAGCGAGTCCAAGGCAGACGTAGCCTCGTCGAAAATCATTAATTGGGGCTGGCGCAATAAGGCTCGTGCAATAGACAATCGCTGACGCTCTCCGCCCGAAAGTTTCAGCCCGCCCTCGCCTATCACTGTATCTATACCCATCTCGGCACGCTGCAAGATATTAAAGCAGGCCGACCGTTGCAGCACGTCTTCTATCTGTGCATCGGTAGCCGCAGGGTTCACAAACAACAGGTTTTCTTTAATAGTGCCCGAAAACAATTGCGTGTCTTGGGTCACAAAACCCAGCTGCTGCCTTAGCTCATCAAAGTCTATCTCAGAGCCCTTTATATTGTTGTAATATATAGCACCTTTCTGTGGGTGATACAGCCCTACCAACAGTTTTACCAAAGTAGTTTTGCCCGAGCCCGATGGCCCCACAAAAGCTATTGTTTCTCCTTTTTTTATCTCGAAAGAAATAGCGCCCAACGCAGGCTGCGTAGCCGTTTGGTGCTGAAAACCTACCTCCTCAAAACGCAGAGTTTCTATCAGGTTTATAGCTTTGGGCTGCACAGGTTTTACCTCTATGGGGCGTGCAAAAAGTGTTTGGATATTATTGAGCGACGCCTCGGCCTCGCGGTAAGAGAGGATAACATTGCCCAGCTCTTGCAAAGGACCAAAAATGAAAAAAGAATAAAACTGCATCGTCAGCAGCTGCCCAATAGTCAATGTTTTCTGAAACACAAAATACAGCAAGGCAAACATAATAGTCTGCTGCAGCAGATTCACAAAAGTACCTTGTACAAAGCTTATAGAGCGGATGCTTTTCACCTTGCTCAGCTCTAGCTTTAGTATCTTAAAAGTAGTCGTGTTCAGCCGGCGTATCTCTTGGTGTGTCAGCCCTAGGCTTTTTACCAGCTCTATATTGCGCAACGACTCTGTAGTAGCCCCAGCAAGCGCATTGGTTTCTTTCACAATACTTTTCTGTATCGATTTTATTTTCTTGCTCAGCACACTCGTGAGCCAGCCCAAAACCACAGCGCCCACCAAATAAATAAGTGGTAGCAAGGGGTGCAGCCCAAAAGCATAAATCATCACAAACACAATACCCACCACCGTCACAAACAGCACATTCACAAAACTGGCAATAAACTTTTCGCAGTCTGCACGCACCTTTTGCAGCACAGACAAAGTTTCGCCACTGCGCTGATCTTCAAAATCTTGGAACGGTAGTTTCAATGCATGCTTCAGCCCATCAGTGTATAGGCTAGCACCAAATTTTTGGATGATAACATTCACCGTATAATCCTGAAAAGCCTTGGCTATCCTACTTATCATAGCCACGCTTATAATCAGGCCTAGCGCGCCCATCACCCCTGCAAAATATTCTTGGCTCGTCCAAGCATCGGGCTGCTTGCCATACTTGTCTATAATATAATGCCCCAGAATATACGGATTCAGCAGCGAGAATACCTGATTGGTGGCCGCCAGCAACAATGCCACTATTATCAGCACTTTGTACTTGCTTAGGTAGTTGAGTAATAATTTCAAAAGACGTTTTTAATATTTGAAACGCAAAAATCGCAACTATTTCTCGGCTCAGCTATTCTTTTTTGGTAACAAACCGTTACTAAAAACGATACTACCCACTATCCAAGCGCATCTTCCAACATTTCAGCTCCGCAATTGGCCACAGCCTCCCATAGCCCCCAAGCCTCCTACTTTTCCTTTGGGCGGTTGGGCTTTCGTCTACTTCGTGAGGCTTTGGGTCTCGGGCTGTTGCTTGTACTCCGCCCCAAAGCCACCGCCGCAAAGGCTTCAGCGGGGTACAGCTGCCATCCCGCGCAGGTTGAGGCTTTTATCTTGCTATTGAGCTTTGCCCATAAAAAAAAGCAGTCGGGAGACTGCTCTGTAGCCACGACGTAGAGGGCTATGCTGCTTGCCCACCCGACACTCTACGCCGAACAGCATGTGGGCATACTACGGCTAACGGGGAGACTTTTACCACAAAACTTGATTTGAAAAACTAATGTTTGATTAACCACAAAACTGTCTTTGGAACACGAAACCCCGCCTTTTGGGTAGGTGCTGTTAGCGGTTCGGCTTTCTTGTCGGTTCATTATGTAGTCTCGAATTTGGTTTGATTAAATGTCTTTCTAAATATAAAA
>JADLEN010000166.1 GCA_020846105.1 Chitinophagaceae bacterium
CAATAAAGCGCTGAGCGAGATTGACGAAGATGCGTATTACGAAACTTTAGTGCGGCTCACTGAAAAAAAAATGCCAGACATACGCAAAGTACAAAATGTATTTGCCAGACGTGCTAAGCTACAAAGGTACCTACAACAAAAAGGCTTTGAAGCTGAGTTGATTAGTGAAATGCTCAGAAAATTTATTTAGTATTTAGCTTTCAAATTATTCCCTACATTTACCAAAATACCCCCTTCAACCATATGGTACATAAAGTAACAAACGATGTCAATATAGTGGTCGAAACATTTTATCAGTCGGCCCAAAGTAGGCCATTACATTCAGAGTATCTTTTTGCATACCGTGTCACGATAGAAAACCAAGGCACGGTGCCCGTAAAATTGTTGCGCCGCCATTGGAACATTGTAGATAGCAACGGAGACATTAGAGAGGTAGAAGGCGAAGGAGTTGTGGGCCAACAGCCAACAATAGCACCTGGCGATAGCTATCAATACATTTCTTCTTGCAACCTTAGCAGCGATATGGGTAAAATGTATGGCAGCTACTTAATGGAAAATTTGTTTTCAAAAAAAATGATGACTGTCGACATTCCTGAATTTCAACTTATAGCACCGTTTAAAGAAAATTAATAAACCGAACCAAGCTGTTTTCTCTATTTATCTAAGGGCTACAGTTTTACGAAAATTTGTGTAAAACTGTAGCCCTCAAAATTAATTTGCAATTCTTTAGGAAACTATATCAAGCCATCGTCCCCAATAGCACCATTGGTATCACTGTTGATAAAACTATCTACAGCACCGTGCATCATTGGCGGAAATTTTTCTTTTATAAAATTCACAACCGTTTCAATTGCTTTTGCAGCTTGCTCGTCATTTATTCCTGCACTTTCTTTTAGTTTTTGAATTAGATCTTCCATTGTATTTATACATTTTAATAAGTGAAGTGATGAATTTTATGCGGCAGAAATAAGCCCAAGTTTTGATTTTTCAAGTTTTTCTGTTGCATAGGCTTTATCTAGCAAAAATTGTTTTTCCTTAATTTCTTGCGAAGGCAGCTCAAACATGGCGTCTGTCAATATCATTTCGCATATTGCCCGAAGCCCTCGCCCACCAAGTTTGAATTCGATGGCCTTGTCTACCATATAATCTAGCGCGTCTTCGGCTACTATTAGTTTTATACCTTCTAGTTCAAACAGTCGTGTGTATTGCTTTATCAAAGCATTTTTTGGCTCGGTAAGTATGCGTTTTAAAGCTTCTTTATCTAATGGATTTAGGTAAGTTACTATAGGCAACCTGCCCAACAATTCTGGAATCAAACCAAAACTTCTAAGGTCTTGTGCATTTACATATTGAAGCATATTTGCTCTGTCTAGCTCCTTGCTAGATTTAATAGCATTGTAGCCTATTGAGGACGTCTGTACACGCCTTGCTATCATCTTGTCAATACCTTCAAAAGCACCTGCACAAATAAAAAGAATATTAGTGGTATTTACTTTTACCATTTTCTGATCGGGGTGTTTTCGGCCGCCTTCTGGTGGCACAAGCACCTCACTACCTTCCAAAAGTTTCAACAATGATTGTTGTACACCTTCTCCGCTCACGTCTCTGGTGATAGAGGGGTTATCTCCCTTTCGACCAATTTTATCTATTTCATCGATATACACAATTCCACGCTCGGCAAGTGCTACATCGTAGTTGCAGCTTTGTAGTAAGCGCGAAAGGATACTCTCCACATCTTCGCCTACATAGCCAGCTTGGGTAAAAACAGTGGCATCGACTACCGCAAATGGTAGTTGCAACAAGCGAGCCATCCTCTTAGCCACCAATGTTTTGCCAGTCCCGGTCTCACCTACCATTATGATGTTAGACTTTTCAATCTCTACATCATCTTGGGGTGGGTGCATCAGCCGTTTGTAGTGGTTGTACATAGCCACAGCCATAACTTTCTTAGCCTCATCTTGCCCTATCACATACTGGTCTAAAAATGCCTTTATTTCTTTGGGCTTATGTAGTATGTGTTTTGAAAGTTCGTTCTGTGTTTTTTTTGCGTCAGTTTTTCTATTACTACCACCAGCAGCATCTTGCAGAATATGATATGCGTTTTATATGCAGCTATCTCAAATATTGCCATCCATACCTGTAAAAAGAAGGTTCACTTCTTTTTCGGGTCTGCCACAAATACTACATTTTTGTTCGGTTTTTTTTGCCATTATTAATTCTTAAAAAAAAAATTGAACCGCGAAGTTACAATTATAAATGCGACTGAAAATAATTGACTACGTCAATTTTATGCCAAATAATAAAAGCCACGAAATATGTAATATTTCGTGGCTGTCATTATAGTAAACGGGATTTACTGTTTTACTTTTGTCGTGTCATCAAGGTCGGCATCCACTAGTATGCGGCCGCAATGTTCACAAACAATAATTTTTTTGTGCTGACGAATTTCTGATTGACGCTGAGGAGGAATAACGTTAAAACATCCACCACAAGAGTCTCTATGAATAGCCACTACTGCAAGTCCGTTAGAATAGCTACTACGTATACGATCGTATGCGCTGAGCAAACGCTCATCAACTTTTGCTTTAGCTTCAACAGATTGTTTGTTTAAAGTCTTTTCCTCTTTCTCTGTTTCAATAATAATTTTTTCTAGCTCTTTTTTCTTAGCAGACAATGTATCTTCTACTACGGCTACCTTATCTTCGGTAGTTGTGCGCGTAGCCTGACGGTCTTTTAATTCAAAATTGGCATCTTTGATGTGTTTATCACACAATTTGGCTTCCAATTCTTGCATTTCGATTTCCTTAGTTAGGGCCTCGAATTCACGATTGTTCTTTACGTTGTCTTGTTGTTTTTCGTATTTTTTACTCAGCGCTACTGCTTCTTTTTTAGCATCGGTACGCTGTGCTATGTAGCTATTGATGCCATCAATATCCGTATTTATGTTGGCGATACGTGTTTGCAAGCCAGCAATCTCGTCTTCCAAATCATTCACTTCCATTGGCAATTCGCCTTTGAGTGTTTTAATTTCGTCTATTTTAGAGTCTATTTTTTGAAGTGTA
>JADLEN010000167.1 GCA_020846105.1 Chitinophagaceae bacterium
GTATAAAGGAAATAACATGGGTGAAAACAAAAAAACTATTGCAAGGCGCAATAGTTTTTTCGTTTAAAAGATGTTGTTGTTAGCTTATTCGGCTACTATTTCTACCAATTCTAGGTCGAAGGTAAGCTCTTTGCCAGCCAAAGGATGGTTGGCGTCCAAAATTACTACGGTGTCTTTAATTTCTGTAATTACAACAGGGAAATTGTTGCCTTCATTGTCGCTCATATGTAGTTGCAGACCTATTTCTGGTTGCATATCTTCAGGAAACTGGTCTAATGGATATTCTACCACGTTTTCGGGAGAAGCCTCGCCGTATGCGTGCTCTGCAGGTATTACTACTGTTTTCTTTTCACCAACAGTCATGGTGCTAAGGGCATCGTCAAAGCCTTTTATTACTTGGCCGCTGCCTACTTGAAATTCTAAAGGGTCTCTGCCTTCAGATGTATCGAAGGTGCTACCATCGTTGAGGCGACCGTGATAATGTACGCGCACTTTGTCGCCATTTTTTACTTGTGTCATATATGCTAATTTTTAAGTGTCCAAAGTTAGTGTTAATATCTGAGTTTGCCTTTTTACCTTCGTGCAAATATTGTTAAATAATGATGACCATTCGCCAAGCCTTTGCTCCCGTAATAATAATGCTACTACTACAAATACCCACTAGTAGCCGCGCCCAAATGAAAAAATATGCCGATGTGCGCGTAGGTGCTAGTCAGCTATCTACGTATCTGCCATTGATAAAAGACAAAAAAGTGGCTATAGTGATGAACCAAACCTCTATGCTAGGCGATGCTTTGCTACTAGATACGCTTATAGCGCTAGGCGTGCAGGTGACCAAGATTTTTGTACCCGAGCACGGCTTTCGTGGTACTGCCGATGCTGGCGCGCATATCAAAAGCGAGCTAGATGCCGAGACGGGCTTGCCTATACTATCGCTCTATGGCAATAACAAAAAACCGAGTGCTGCCCAGCTAGCCAATGTAGATGTGGTGCTGTATGACCTGCAAGATGTAGGCGTGCGTTTTTATACCTATATATCTACACTAGAGTATGTGATGGATGCCTGCAACGAAAACAAGAAAACCATAATAGTGCTAGACCGCCCCAACCCTAATGGCCATCTTATAGACGGGCCAGTGCTAGACAGCAGCCTGCGCTCATTTGTAGGGATGCAAAAAATACCAGTAGTATATGGTATGACGGCTGGTGAGTATGCCCAAATGCTGGTAGGGGAGCGCTGGATAAAAAATGCCAAACAACTAAAGCTAACCGTAATACCTTGTGCCCAATATACCCACAAGCGCAGGTACAACTTGCCAGTGGCTCCCTCGCCCAATCTTGGCAATATGGCCGCAGTGTACTTGTACCCAAGTCTTTGTTTTTTTGAAGGTACAGTGGTAAGTGTGGGTAGGGGTACCAATTATCCTTTTCAGCAATGGGGGCATCCGAGCTTTGCCGGCAAGGCATCTTATGCCTTTGTGCCACAGAGCAAGGGTGGTGCTAGCAAGCCATTATTAGAAGGGCAAAGCTGCTACGGGATGCTGATAAGCACCAATGCCGATACGGCTTATAAGATAACGAGCAAAGAAATGAACCTTAGCTATTTGCTACACGCCTACCAATGGAGCACAAACAAAGACAAGTTTTTCAATTCTTTTTTTGAAAAGCTAGCAGGCACTACACTATTGCGCAAGCAAATAATAGCAGGAAAAACAGAAGAAGAAATCCGTGCTTCTTGGCAGCCCGAGTTACAAAAATTTAAAACAATAAGAAGTAAGTATTTGTTGTACGAAGACTAGAATTTTGTAGCTGCGCAAAGCTCCTGAAGTAGGCCCATGTCTGTTTCTAGGGCGTTGCCTACAACTATTACGTTTGCACCAGCTATGCAATTGTCGTGCACCTTTTTGGGGGTACGAATACCACCACCCACTATTAGCGGAATAGTAATATTGTTGCTCACTTTTTCTATCATCTCGGTGCTGATAGGCGTTTGTGCGCCACTACCTGCATCCATATATATTAGGTGCTTCCCTTGCATTTCGCCAGCCCAAGCAGTGCATAATGCTATGTCGGCTTTGTTGGCAGGTATGGGTTGTGCGTGGCTGATGTAAGAAACCGTGGTGGGTACGCCACCGTCTATGACCAAATATCCGGTAGAAAGAATTTCTAAGCCGCTGCTGCGTACCATAGGCGCAGATACTACGTGCTGCCCTATAAGCAACTCGGCATTGCGACCCGACAATAAGGAAAGGTAAAGTAAAGCATCGGCTTCGGGGGTAACCTGTGCTGGGCTACCAGGGAAAAGTAAAACGGGGATATTGCTGTTTTGTTTGAAAATATTGATACACAAACCTATCTCATGATTGAGTACTAGGCTGCCACCAAAAAATATAAAATCTACCTTGGCTTCATTGCATTGTTTTGCAAAAAGCTCCATTTTGTTTGGGGCAATTTTGTCGGGGTCTACTAAAACAGCAAATGCATGTTTGCTGTTTTTTTTCAGAATTTGAAGTTGTGATAAAACGATTCCTGTGCTCATGTATAAGGCTGCGAAGGTAATAAAAAAAGGCAGCACAATAAGTATTGTACTGCCTTTCGTTGATTATTTTTTAAATATTA
>JADLEN010000168.1 GCA_020846105.1 Chitinophagaceae bacterium
CGACTTGTCTCCTACATTATAATTAATTATTCTGTCGGCTTGGTCTATATGATATACCCCAGAAGTATTGTCTCCAATACCTATAACCGTTCCATTACCATTAAGCCCTTCTCCCAATAAGGGTTTGGGCATATTCAGTATCGACGCAGCTTGCGCGCCCTTGGAATCCATGTCTAAAGGTATATTATGGGTAGGCTCACTGATGTATCGCACACGATAGTCATCTGCAAATACCAAGAGCTGCTTGCTAGCAATATTGAGCTTAAAGATTCCTTTTTTCTCCCAATTATTTTGCAAAATACTTGCACCATACTGTGTGCAAATTGCCGATATCTCTTGGCGACTAAGCTCAGGATAAAAAGAAGCGAATAGCGTTATTTGTTGGCTTGATTTTGCTTTTTGCGCAATAGCAGGATTGATTTTCAATGTTGCAGAAAAACGACCAATAGCCAGTAGACCTTTAGCAGCATCTAGCTGGGCATTGGGCAATATCCACGCGCTGTAAGTGTTTTCGGCTATGTATTCTTTGATTTGTATATTGGCATTAAAAAGGTTTTGCTTTTCGGCATTACTCAGAATCTGGGTGAATTGCAGCAACACACTTTGCACCTTCGTTGTCCCGCCATCGGCACCCGATAGCCATTCTGCAATATTATTATGCAGCAGCACCTTTTGATGGTTCACATCGATTGTTGGCTTGTTTTGGGCAAATGCTTTGGGCAAGCCAAGCATAAAGAAAAAACAAAAAAGAAGGGAAATTCGTTTTGTGGAATTTTGGAGCATATATCAATAATTAAACCTAAGCAATGTTTATAAAAAACTTGTCGCGAACAATGTACTAAGGTAATATTTATTATAAATATAGCTCTATCCAGTTTTCAAAAGTGCTAAATTAAGACTAGGAAGTATGATCCATTACAATCAGCCATTGGCCATTTAACCTTCGAAATAACAAACTATAATAGCCACCAACGTTGCCCGCGCTTCGTTGTAAATGCCATTGGCCAACAACCATATAATAGCGTTTACTCAGCTTTTTCACACTTACAAGTGTCGAAGTAAATTTGCCGGTATGTGCAGTGTCTGGGTAGCTTTTAAGGTAATTATTAAGCGTAGCTGTATAGCCATAAGTGGGTCCATTTTTGCCCAAGAAAAGCATACTATCACTTTCCCAGTAACCCTTCATAAAAGCACGCAAATCGGCTCTATTCCAAGATGCTTCTTGTGCTTTTAAAATTGCACGAATAGCTAGCTCATCTTTATTTTGAGCCATGGCGACATTTGTACTCAAGACAAGTATTAGCAAATAGTATAGCTGCTTCATGATGTGGTATTATTTCTTCTTTTTCTTTCTTTTCTGCCCCATTTCTTGTTCGTCTTCGTCTAGCATTTTCTGCCAATTGTCATTTGGGGTTTCTTCTGTAAAAGTGATGGTCTCGAGGTATTCTGTTTTATCTATTGTCATTACACTTACAGGCTTGCCAATATAAGCTTGAATAGCCTCTAGCACAGGTAATTCTTCAGGGCTACAAAATGATATTGCTTTACCTTTTAATACCCCTCTGCCTGTACGCCCTACTCTATGCACATAGTTTTCGGGCACATCTGGCAAGTCGTAATTGACCACATAATCTACACCCTGAATATCGATACCTCTTGCACTCACATCGGTAGCTATGAGCACATTTACTTTACCCATTTTAAAATCGTTCATCACCTTCAATCGGTCGGCTTGTTCTTTGTCGCCGTGCATAGTTAGGGTTTCGATACCCACTCTTTGCATGGCTGCAAAAACACGCTCAGCTCGCACCTTGGTGCGTACAAAAACGAGTATCTTTTGCCCTTCAAACTCTTTGATTAATCGTTCGAGAAAAAAACGTTTATCGTCCATAGCTACATGCGCTACCGAATGGGTTACGTTTTTAGAAACGGGGTCCTTGGGCGAAATCTGAATACGGATAGGGTTTCGAACTATTGAATAAGCTAAATCCTTTATTTTCTCATCAATAGTGGCCGAGAAAAAAAGCGTCTGATGCCTGCTAGGTAAATAGCGAAGCACGTCTCTAATGTCTTTAATAAAACCAAGGTCCAGCATGTGATCGGCCTCGTCTAGCACCAACACATCCACCCTACTAAGGTCTATGTGTTTTTGGCTCACAAGGTCGAACATTCTACCAGGTGTGGCTATAAGAATATCCACGCCTTTATCCAGTTTTTTGATTTGGGGCGCCTGGTCCACACCGCCTACTAATCCCAAAATAGTAAGGTCTGTATATTTTCCAAGATCTTTAAAAACTTGGGCTATTTGCATGGCTAGCTCGCGCGTGGGCACCATCACTAGGCACTTCACTTGGTTGTATTTATTGTGATGGCTACGGCGCATAAGCAAGTGCAAAATCGGAATTGCAAAAGCAGCCGTTTTTCCAGTACCTGTCTGAGCAATACCCAAAACATCATCTCCCTTTAGTATAGAGGGGATGGCCTTGAACTGGATATCTGTGGGTTTTCGAAATCCTAATTCTTCAAGACTCTGCTTTATTAAAGAGGATATATTGTATTGCTCAAATTTCATAAGGCGACAAAGCTACGGGATTAAAAGGGAGGGAGGTTGGGATTATTATAGTTTTTGGCCTATAGTATATGCCTGCTATCATCTGCAATAAGCGCCTCCCAAAACTCTGCACCACGGCGGGTATGCGGTATCACTATAGTGCCACCAACAATATTGGCGATAGCAAATACTTCATAAACCTCTTCTGTGGTAAGCCCTTGTTCATGGCATTTGCTCAAATGATATTTGATACAATCGTCGCAACGAAGCACCATGCTAGCCACAAGACCAAGCATTTCCTTAGTTTTTACATCTATTGCACCAGCTGCATAAGTGTTGGTGTCAAGGTTGAAAAGTCTATTAATTACTTTATTTTGCTTACCCAAGATTACTTCATTCATCTTGCCGCGGTAGTCGTCAAATTCTTTTATGATTGCATTCATGATTTGAATTAATTAAAATTTTGAAAGCCAAAAATAACGAAGAATTGTGTGCAGCTCCATTAAACTTTATTACTTTCGGGCAATCTGAATAACCAACCCTCAAAAATAAGCATGGCCGACTGGGCACAATTAGATGACAAGGCGTTACTCGCAGCTTTTGGCATAGAACATACTAAAGAAAAAGCCTTTGAAGCACTTATAAAGCGTTATCAAGAGCGCTTGTATTGGCATGTACGCCGTATGGTGGTGCACCACGAGGATACCAATGATATTCTACAAAACGTTTTTATAAAGGTATGGCGCAACCTAGCCGAATTTAGAGCGGAGGCTAATTTTTATACTTGGCTATACCGAATTGGCACAAATGAAACGCTTACCTATATCGAAAAGCAAAAACGGAATAGCTCTATTAGTATCAGCGATAACGATGAAGGCGAAAATATGTATGCCAATAAATTAAAGGCCGAACAAGGTTACGATGCCAATAAAATAGAATGGAAATTGCAACAAGCAATACATACCCTGCCCGAAAAACAAAAGCTGGTTTTCAATCTTAGGTATTATGACGAAATGCCTTACGAAAAAATGTCAGAAATCCTAGGCACATCAGAAGGTGCCCTGAAAGCATCTTACCATCACGCTGCAAAAAAAGTTGAAGCATTTTTAAAAGACCATTAAACTGTAAGCACTTTCAAAAGTCTAATTTTTACAAATAATGAAACGGTCAGATAATATACGAAATGAATTGCAAGCACTTGGCTTAGAAAGGATACTACAACATCCTAACGAGATGCCCTATACCGTACCCAATGGATATTTTGAAAGCCTGTACCAAAACATCGACGGTAATATCAATGCCGAAAAAATGACTAATGCAGAAATACCTAAGAGCCTCACATCCTCTATTGGCAATGTACCTGACGGCTATTTTGAAGGCTTCGCCAAGCAAATTTTAAGCAAAATAAAAACTGAGGATACCATCATTTGGACAAAAGAAATGCCTTTTGATGTGCCTGTTGGCTATTTTGAAGGATTGGCTAAAAGTATACTGGCAAGTGTGGAAAAAAATACCACGAAATCATTGCCCACAAGAATTCCATTGTACCGTACCATACAGCTTGCTGCATCATTGGCTCTAGTGTTTTTTGTAGGTCTAGGCATTTTTCAGGCCAACGACCATCAATTAAGTTTGCAAAAAAACTTTGCCACTATAAGTGATGCAGAGATTGCACAATATATCAATGAAAACTTAGACGATTTTGACACAGACCTTGTACTTAATGGGCTATCATTTAAAAACACAAAAGAAAAAAAGGCTAGCGCCTTGAATAATATTTCTGATGAAGATATCAATCAATTCTTGATTGAGGATGGAATGAATTAGGATACCTCAAATACTACAAAAAAACATGAAACACATAATATTAGGCATCACGCTTTTACTCTTGACACTTAGCGCTATAGCGCAAGGAGATGGCAATGGCAGAGTGCGCGAATTGAGAAAACAATTTGTGGCAGAAAAGCTAAACCTTTCGGAACCGCAAAACCAAAAATTTTTTCCTATATATTCAAGATACCTCAACGAGCGATCTGCATTGAGAAAGGCATACAAAAACCAATTTATAAACCAACAAAACGGCAAGCTAAGCAACTATGACGCATACCGAAAAGTGGATGATAATATAGAATACAAAGAAAAAGATTTGGAACTAAGCAAAAAATACAAAGCAGAGTTTCTGAGCGTACTAAGCCCACAGCAACTTGCTAGCCTCTACCAAACCGAGCGAGAATTTAAACAAATGCTAATAGAACGCCTGAAAGATGGCGTATGGGACAACTAAGTATTTTGTGGCAAACGAAGCTCAAAAATAGCACCCGAAGGTTTGTTGTCTTTAATAATAATAGACCCTTTTAAGGTTTTCATAATTTTTTTTGAAAGGTATAGGCCCAAGCCTGTACCTTTTGTTTTACGGGTTTGCTCATCGCCAATCCTATAAAATTGTTTGAAAATTTTCGACTTCTAGCTATCATTTACACATTTCCCAAAATCAGAAATTTTTATTTTGACCACCTCGGCCATTACCTCTAGTGAAAGTATTATTGTGGTTTGTGCAGAAGTATATTTAATTGCGTTTTCTACCACATTATTTATCACCAATTGTAGCAAAGTTTTATCAGTTTCAATACTTACAATTGGTAGTTGTTCAAGTGTAAATCTTCCTGGGTATCGGGTTTCATAATAGTCAAAAGTTTGAGACAATAAATCTGTCAAGGAGGTAGACTCAAAAACCTGCTGATAATGGCCACCTTCCATCTTAGAAGCGATTAAAACGTTGTCGCAAAGCTCATTGAGCCTATCTGATTCTTTGATACAATTTGCAAGTAATTTTAATTGCTTTTCTGGGGGTAATTGATGCTTTTCTAGTGTTTGCAAAGTCAGTTTCATTGCCGCTATTGGCGATTTGAGCTCATGCGTTACGGATAGCATAAAATTATTCTGCTGCCGCGATAGTTTATTACTAAATCGGTAGTTGGAATAGACAATCCAAGAACCAATCATTGTGATAACCAAAAACGTAAGTCCTTCTCCAAGATATTGGTGGCTTCTATTGCTTTTGCGCAATGCAATTTTTTCTTTGGCTAGCGAATATTCTTGAGGGTAAATTGTGGGGTTGATATGTTCGTTGAGGGCAGCTATTTCATTTTGGTATATAAGCTTGCTTTGACGTTCTAAACTGAGCCACCAAAAAGACAAAGCCGCAATAATATAGGCCAACAATAATAGGTGTAAAATACTTGAGTACCGCAACCTCATGAGGGAGATTTAATTTAATGATTTACAATCCTAGATTAAGGCTGGGATTTTTGCCCGCGTGCCGAACTTTTTGTTACGCGCAAACCTACGTGCAACACATCGGACAATACCTCATCGCGCATATTTTGTTGCAAACGAATCTCGTATTTACCAATTTTTCTAAAAAGATTGGGTACGCTACTCTCTGATATAGCAATTAAATTATCTGTAATAGGTATAGCATTATGGTCTATCACTATCATTCTTCGTTGCTCGTACAGCTCACCCATTCCTTGGCCTAGCCACTTGCCATTGGGCTCTGCCAATGGTATTTCTATGCGTGCACTTTTAAATGTGCTATCGCCTGGCTCTTTCACCAATACATTTAACCAAATATTACTGTAGGCATAATTGTTGGTATGGCGGATTATAAAATCGATGTTGTAAAAGATATTGGTATCGTTTACATCAAAAGTAAAAGCTGGGCTAAATTTTTGTGACCACATATTGTTGGGCAAGGCTACCGACTTTTGGAAATAGGGCGAGGGCACACAGCTAGCAAGTGATACCACAAAAAGCGCCAAAATTGCAAAATTTTTAATCATCATAAGGTGTAAAAATCGAGTGTTAAATTTAGTGTTTTTTTGTAAAGAGTATTAGAGCACATTGAGCACTTGCTCTTTTGCCTTTTCTAGCTGGTCTTTCATTTCCACAATCAGTTTTTGAATATCGGCATCGTTGGCCTTAGAGCCAAGTGTATTGATTTCGCGGCCCACCTCTTGCAAAATGAAACCTAATTTTTTCCCTTTCAGTTCATCATTGTTCATCATTATCTCTATAAAATATTGGCAATGTTGGCGCAGCCTTACTTTCTCTTCTGAAAAGTCGATTTTTTCGATATAATAAATAAGTTCTTGTTCTAAACGGTTTTTGTCAATATTAGCAGCGGCCACCCATTCTTCTAATGAGCTATTGATTTTGGCACGCAGGCGTCCTATTCTCAAAGGCTCTAATGGTAATATTGCTACAAGGTTACTTTCTATATTCTGAATACAATTGGTTAAATCGTTTTGTAAAGAAAGTCCTTCTATTTGCCTATGCGTTTTTAGGTTTTGAATAGCTTGTGCTATTACATCTTTCATGCTTTTCCAATCATCTTCTTTAAGCATTTCTTGGTCGGCAGCTACTACCTCGGGCAGGGTCATTAGCGTTGCCAAAATGTTTTCTTGTGGCAATCCTAGCTCGTCGGCAATTGCTTTCATTCCTTTATAATAGCTTTTGGCTAGCTGGGTATTGATACTCATTGGGCGTGCAATACCGTCTTGCTTTAAAGACACCGTAATATCGATGGTACCTCGCAGCAATTGAGCGCTTACCATTGCTCGTATCTCGTGCTCATAAGGGCGCAGCGCGGGTGCTATGCGTGTGTTAATATCAGACTGCTTACCATTAAGCGATTTCAATTCTGCTACAATTTGATAATTACCGATAGTAGATTCTTCTCTACCAAAACCCGTCATGGAATAAAGCATGCTGTATAAAATAAGTGTGTGTGTAAGTTGCAAAAATGAGCAAAGCACTTTTAAAAAACGATAATAATTCAGAGATACCTCAATTTTAGTTGCAAAAACAATATCTAATGCGGTAAAAACTCGCGTGCAATTAAAATTCTTTAGTACTTTACTCCTCAAAATAAATTATTGCAAAATGCAGCAAGCAAATACTGCCAACTTAGAGTTGGATGCCATTCAGAATTTTAAAGGCAAATACCCCAAGCAATTATGGCATCTTTTTTTCTCGGAGATGTGGGAACGTTTTAGCTTTTATGGCATGCGAGGCATGCTCACATTCTTTATGGTCAATCAGCTGATGATGAAAGAAGATGTGGCTAACCTGCAGTATGGTGCCACCCAAGCATTTGTTTATGCATTTACTTTCATTGGTGGGCTTTTTGCCGACAAAATTCTTGGCTTTCGCAAATCGCTATTTTGGGGTGGCTTGCTCATGATTATTGGTAGTATTATCTTGGCAATAGACCCCGTAAAATTTTTCTTTTTGGGTATTAGTTTCAACATAATTGGTACAGGGTTTTTCAAACCTAATATATCTACAATGGTAGGCTCTTTGTACAAAACCAACGATGTGCGTAGAGATGCAGGCTTCTCTTTGTTTTACTCAGGTATCAATATTGGCGCACTTTTGGGCGGTTATGCTTGTATTTCTATTGGCAAAGGCAATCTGTTTGGCAGTATTGTAGCAGAAGGGCTAAGGTGGAATGTAGCCTTTGGGCTTGCAGCTGTGGTTATGACTATTAGCCTTATCACATTTATCAATACAAAAAAATCTTTAGGGCCCATAGGCCTTACCCCAAAACACATAGTGGATGGTGGCAAAAAATGGTACGAATATGCGGTGTATATCGGCGCACTAGTAGCCATTCCATTTATTATGGCAATGGTAGCCAACACCCGCTACACCGATTGGTTTATGTACATTATTGGCCCATTCAGTCTTATTTATTTGGCTTATGAAATGACAAAACACAGTGTGGCC
>JADLEN010000169.1 GCA_020846105.1 Chitinophagaceae bacterium
CATAGGTCTTGTTTTCAATGCGTACCAATGCTTTTTCAAGATTAGTGATAAATTGAATTTGACGACTAGCCAATTGAGATACTGTTTCACGTTCAGTAGCGCCACTTCCATCTTCCGAATTAAATCTATTTTCCGAATCTTCTGCACCAGCGCCGTCTTTACGCATAATCAATCCTTGTAAATAGGCAAGTTCTTTACGTGCATTTTCAAGTCTTGAATTGATAATATCTTTAAATTCAACTAGTTCATCATCGCTATATCTTTTACCAACTGTAGATTCTACAACTGGTAATTCATCCAACAAAGAACGATTAAACTCATTAAAACCCTTTTTGGCAGGCACCTTGGGTTCTTCTTTTTGTAATCTTCTATGCGCTACAATTACTTGTGGCTTTTTATCATCACGCAAAGATCGTCCTACAGGTGCAGGGGTAGGCTTGCTAGGGTGCACCGGGGTGCCACTACTATTGTTTACAATAGATTTTAATATTTTGTTGACCGTAGTTACAGAAGGCCCTTTTTTAACTGGTACTTTAGAAGCCTTTTCTTTTTTTATTTTCGCTTCTTTTACGGGCTTTTCTTTTTTTACTTTAATTGGTTTTTCTACAATAGCTTTTTTAGCTGGCACAGCCTTTTTAGCTGGTGCTGCTTTTTTAGCTGGTGCTGCTTTTTTAGCTGGTGCTGCTTTTTTTGCAGGAGCTACTTTTTTTGCAGGAGCTACTTTTTTAGCTGGTGCTGCTTTTTTAGCTGGTGCTGCTTTCTTAGCTGGTGCTACTTTTTTAGCTGGCGCAACTTTCTTTGCTGGTGCTGCTTTTTTAGCAGGAGCTACTTTCTTAGCTGGTGCTGCTTTTTTAGCTGGCGCAACTTTCTTTGCAGGAGCTGCCTTTTTAGCTGGCGCAACTTTCTTTGGAGCAACAGCTTTTTTGGCTGTGCTGCTTGGTTTAGAAGTTGTTTTCTTTTTTACTGCCATTGCTTTTAGTTTTGTTTTGTTACTAGTACTTTAAAAGTATTTTCATTCACCTCAATTTCAGTTCCTTCAGATATAATATCTATAAATTCGATTTTATCTGCTAGAATTTCGGCGCAAATGTAGGAATAAAAATTTGTAATACTATCATTTAAGTTTGCCTTTTTTTCGATAAGTACGCTAATCTTATCCGTGAGTTCGAAATCAGCATCTTTGCGTATTTTCTGTATACGATTGACGAGTTCGCGGGCATTTCCTTCTTCTTGCAAAGCTTCATTTATGGTAATGTCCAAGGCAACTGTCAAGCTGTCTTTATTGGCTACCGACCAACCTGGAATATCTTCGGCAATAATTTCCATATCTTCTGGACTAAGCGTTATATCTTCTCCATCTATATGTATAACGAGCGATTGTTCGCGTTCCATTTTGGCGATGCTTGCTTGGTCGAAGGCATTGATCATTGCCGCAGCTGCTTTCATTTTACCTCCAAGCTTTGCGCCAAGGGTTTTGAAGTTGGCTTTTGCTTTTTTCTTAATAACGCCTTCTGTTTCGGTGATGTATTCAATTTCTTTTACATTCACTTCGCTTTTCACCAGTTCTTCTATTTTTCGCAAATGGTTTTCCGTCTTAGGGTCTAGTATCGGTATCATCAGTTTTTGAAGCGGCTGACGGGTTTTGATATTTACCTTTTTACGGATAGAAAGTACGAGTGAGGTAGTTACTTGTGCCAATTCCATTCGCTCCTCTAGGTCTTTATCAATCACACTTAAATTCGCAACAGGATATTTAGCCAAATGAACTGATTCTGAACTGATTCTGTTGGTTATCTTATTCAAGTTGCTGAGCATCCAATCGCTGAAGAATGGAGAGATAGGTGCCATCAATAGGCTCAATTGTTCTAGACACTCATACAAGGTTTGATAAGCACATATCTTATCAAATTCATATTCCCCTTTCCAAAATCTACGACGGCAAAGACGCACATACCAATTGCTCAATTGCTCATCCAAGAAGTACTCCATTGCTCTACCGGCTTGGGTAGGTTCGTAGTCGTCGAAGTAAGCGGTGCATTTTTGTATCAAGCTCTGTAAGCTCGACAATATCCAACGGTCAATCTCGGGTCTGTCGGCTACAGGAATGTAGTCTTCTTTAAATGTGAAATTGTCTACATTGGCATACAGTGCAAAGAACTGGTAGGTATTGTACAGCGTTCCAAAATACTTCCGTTGTACTTCCTTAATACCTTCTAAATCAAACTTTAAGCTATCCCAAGGCGATGCGTTGGTGATGAGGTACCAACGGGTAGCATCGGCGCTCAGGTTTTGTATCGTTTCGAAAGGGTCAACCACATTGCCCACTCGTTTGCTCATCTTGTTGCCGTTCTTATCCAGCACCAATCCATTAGCAATTACTGTCTTATAAGCAATACTATCAAACAGCATCACGCCCAATGCGTGCATCGTATAAAACCAACCCCTTGTTTGGTCCACACCCTCGGCTATAAAGTCGGCAGGGAAGGCTTTGTTCTGGTCTATTTGGTCTTGGTTTTCGAAAGGGTAGTGCTGCTGCGCATAAGGCATTGCACCACTATCAAACCATACATCTATAAGGTCTGGCTCTCTGTGCATTGCCTTTCCATTGCTATCGGCTAGGGTAATGCCATCTACAAAAGGCTTGTGCAGGTCGAGGTTGCTTTCGTTCACAACTTGCTCTAAACCAAGCTTTTCGTTAGCGTACTTAATCTCTTCAGTAAGCTCTGCTATCGAGCCAATGCATTTCATTTCGCTGCCATCCTCATTCATCCATACAGGTAGTGGGGTGCCCCAGTACCTACTACGACTCAAGTTCCAATCCACCATATTCTCCAACCAATTACCAAAGCGACCTTCGCCCGTGCTCTTGGGTTTCCAATTGATGGTTTTGTTCAGTTCTATCATTCTGTCCTTCACGGCGGTGGTACGGATAAACCAGGCATCCAATGGATAATAAAGGATAGGTTTGTCGGTGCGCCAGCAGTGCGGATAAGTATGTGCGTATTTTTCTACTTTAAAGGCTTGTCCTCTGGTTTTCAATGCAATAGCTATATCTACATCAACTTCTTTATAGTCTGCTGCGTCTTTATAGTTCTTTACATATCTGCCCGAAAGCTCACCCAAGCCTTCTATAAATTTCCCTTCTTTATCCACCATCACTAGGAAGCCTATATTGTTGGCCTTGCCTACTTTATAGTCATCTGCCCCAAAGGCGGGAGCGGTATGCACAATACCCGTTCCGTCTTCGGTAGTTACAAAATCACCTGTGATGATGCGGAAAGGGTCGCCGCCAGCTACTGCCGCCGAGTTGCCTTCGTAGGCTAGCAATTGCTCGTAGTAGCAACCTTCTATATCCTTCCCTTTGAAGCTGCCCAATACCACATAAGGTATATTTTTACCATCATTGCCATAAGCAGCAAAGTCGGCATTTTCGTTCTCTGCCTTCCAATGTTTGCCTATCAGCATCGTAGCGCAAGCCACATTACATAGCTCGTGGGTATAAGGATTGATTGTTTTTATTAAAGAATAATCAATATTCGGACCCACCGTCAGCGCAAGGTTGCTCGGCAATGTCCAAGGCGTAGTGGTCCAAGCCATAAAAAACAGCTTTTCTTCCTTATTTTGCAGCATTTCATACAAAAAAGCAGACTTTTCGTCCCTTTTTGCTTCAAACATCGCCACAATCGTTGTGTCTTTCACCTCGCGGTAAGCACCCGGTTGGTTTACCTCGTGGCTACTAAGCCCCGTACCCGCTGCGGGCGAGTAAGGCTGAATGCTCACACTCTTGTACAGGTAATCCTTCTTGTGCAGCTCCTTTAGCGCCCACCAAAGCGTTTCTATATATTTATTATCGAAGGTGATGTATGGGTCGTTCAAATCTACCCAATAACCCATCTTTTCCGTTATCTCGTCCCACTTGTCTTTGTAGCGCATCACCGCCTCGCGGCACTTTTGGTTGTAGTCTTCCACGCTTATTTTCACCCCAATATCCTCTTTGGTGATGCCCAATTCCTTCTCCACACCCAGCTCTACAGGCAGCCCGTGCGTATCCCAGCCCGCCTTGCGTTTTACCTGGTAGCCTTGCATCGTTTTGTAGCGGCACACCAGGTCTTTGAGCGTGCGCGAGATTACGTGGTGGATACCCGGCATACCATTGGCGCTCGGCGGCCCTTCATAAAACACGAATGGCGTAGCCCCCTCGCGCTCGCTGATGCTGCGCTCAAAAAGGCTGCCTTGTTTCCAAATCTCCTGCATTTCCGCCTCTATGGCGGGCATATTCAATTGCTTATATTCTGGATATTTCATTGCTTTGCTACTAAAAATTCGAGCCGCGAAGGTAAATTTATAATTTGACATTCGGCACATTTAGCACATTGCAGCTATTTTTCTTGGGGGGCGTGCCGATAGCCACCGCACAAAGCGCTGCTCGGGCACCACGCTGCTATCTTTTGCCCTGGCCCTTCGACAAGCTCAGGGGGCAAAAGGATATCCGCTGGGCTCACTCACGCGGTGGAGGGTGCTACTTTTAGCATGTTGCATATTGCAAATCCGCTTTATCTATGGTTCGGGATGCCCTTCAGAACATCCCGAAGAGCGAGGTGAAAAGCTATTGTATATAGGTAATTCTCACCATACCCAAACCTCCTATGCCAAAAAATTTCTCACCCATAGAACCTTTGTAATATCTTGAACCACCACCACCACCACCACCAGGGGTATTTCCGTTTAATGGATTAGAATAGTTGATATTATCCTCAACTACAATGCCCCATCCGTTTCCTATAAATTTTTTTCTTAAGATACTACCCACAAAACTACTTCCAACACCCTTTGTAATTGTTGGATAATAACTATTTCCGCCATCTCCACCTAATTCGGAAATTCGAATTTTTTCTACTTTATCATCGTTCTGTTCTGTCGAAAAGCTAATAATATGATTAGCTGCTCCGACTCCTCCTTTGTAATACAAATCAAATGAGCCAGAGAAATTTGCATTTTTTTTACTGCCACTAAATGCAATTAACTCTTTTACTTTACCATCTATTTTGAATTTTACGTAGGTCTCCATCATGAAATTCTGTGCTGGTTTCATTTCTAACATTTCTATTTCGGTTCCTGAAAATCTTTTCATCAAATAGTCCCCTGCATCACCTCCACCAAACTCATTACCATTACCTCCTGCTCCCCACAGTTCGATTATCATTTCTTTTGTTTCCACAGGAACACCTAATTCATAGGGTTCGAATGGAATGTAGGTTCTTACTTGTGTGTTAGGTAAAAACGATTGTGATAAACTAACTGAAGTCAAATTATTTTCCATTGTAGTGTTTTTTAATTTTCGCCTACTCTATTCAGTTTTCGGCATCCCTGTTTTATTATTGATGCAAGAAGCCACTACATCAGTGTTGTGACTTCTTGCAATTAGTAAATCAATCCTTAATCCATTTCATAAAACTCTACCACCACCTGGCTATCTACCTGCCCATCGTTGCGCAGGTTCAGGAAGCGCAAGCTGTTGGCGTCGTAGCCCATAGAGGCTGCGCTGCGGCGGATGTCGGCGCCAGGGTTCAGGCTGCTAGGCTGCCCAGCTAGGCTTTGGGGGTTGGGCCCAAAACCATAAAAGATGGGCGCAGGCCCTTGGTTCCGAAATTTGATTTCCATACTAGGCACCATCGTTACTCCTGCAAAATCTACAGAAGTGACAGCGCCTAGCGGTGCAGCATCTACGGCTACTACCAGCACAGGCGGGTTGCTACCGCCCGTATTGTCTATATGCAGGCTCAGGCGCCATAGTGCAAAAAGTTCAGGCTTGTCGTCGGCAAATGTTTGCATGTATATATCTATGCTGCGGCGCAGCTCGTCGCCCTGTGCCAGTAGCGGGTCTATTTGTGCAGTGGCTACTTTGGCTATTTCTATTTGGTCTTTGGGTGCTTCTAGTGCTGCAAAATACGCCTCGTTGGCAGTGTTGAGCGCTGCCATAGTAGTAGCATCGGCACCTATAAGGTTGGCTGCATCGGGCAGTAGTACCTGATACATCACTTTGGCTTGTACATAAAAATCTGTGTCTCTCATTTTTACAAATTCTGTAGGCACAAACTCTGCCTTGCGTAGCATAGCCGTGTTGCCCACCTTGTTGTAGTAGGCTGCGGCTCCGCGGGTTACTATTTGTAGTAGGTTCATCACGGCAGCGCGTTTGTTGCGCTTGTCTTCGGAGTAGCCAGTATTGTCTAGGCCTGCTATGCCTGCGGCATCTACTACAGCGTCTATATTATCCTTTAGCAAGGCAGCCTCTATGGCTATCTCGGGCACGCCTACTAGTTCGGCGGCATTGTTGGTCAGTACATCGTGCGATTTGATGTGTGAATTGAGCTTGTCTGTTTGTTCTCTTTGCATAAAAATAGATTTAAGTTTAAAAGATAAACATAAAGTTAGGGGTGAAACATATTACAAAGTATAAGAAGAGCCATATTTTTTTTCTGCTTAGCAAAAATCATTACCAAATATCAATTTATTCATTCCTAATATCCGTAGATACACAAAAAGTATCCGATTATACAACAAAAGTATCCGTAGATGCAAAAGGAATATCCGTAGATGCAAAAGGAGTATCCGTAGATGCAAAAGGAGTATCCGTAGATACAAAAGGAGTATCCGTAGATACAAACAAAGTATCCGTAGATACAAAAGGAGTATCCATTTATAAAAAATAATGGATACCTTTGGTAGATAAATGGCTTTTACTACTAAAGAAATAGCCCTTAGGTGCCAAGCAATAAGCATTGCCCATCAAGAAATAGGAACTAGGTACAAAGAAATAGGCATCAGCATTAAAGCAACAGCCCTTTGGGAAGAAAGAAACAGGCATCAGGATTAAAGAAATGCTATTGAGGAACAAAATAATAAGCAGCGCGCTGCGCAAAACAAACAGTCGCTAACACACTAAAAACAGCTACCATGCTACAACTCAATATCAAGAATATGCTAGCCAGCAAAGGGATAGACAAACCCTATGCATGGCTAGTGAAACTAAAAGTAAACCCTCGTACAGCCCAAAAGCTACTGGCAGGAGAGCAGAAACTGCTGCCTATAAAGGTGCTCACCCGTATTTGTGAGGCAGCGTGGTGCGCCCCAAGCGACCTCTTTAGCTACGAGCGCAGCCCGGGTATATTTATAACCGACCAACACCCCCTCGAAGCCCTGAAACCCAAGCCCCCAATAGCCTTTGCCCCCAAGCTACGCAAGCTAAGCCCCGAAAAACTAAGCCGCCTCAGCAAAATGATAGATGAACTGGGGGAGGAATAAATGTTTTTGGAGGAGTGAGTGGGAGGGGGTAAATTTGGAGGGAGAAAGTTGCAGTCGGGAGACTGCAATATACCAAGGACGAAGTAAGCTATGCTTCAAAAGGCTTGCGCCCCATACTTCGCCCAGCAGCACACTACGGCGAGCGGGGAAAATAATTATGTACAAACTTTTCACGAAATAAATTTGTTATGAACTTAATTTTTTTAGACCCTATCGGACAATTTACAAATCAAAAAGTAGCAGAAACATTAATTTTTTCTACTGTTTTCTTGGCATGTTGGATCGCTTTTGTATTCTATCTTTTCGCTAATTTATTTTCTAAAAAGCAGAAGCTTTATAATCAGTTTAAATCATTAAGTATAGTTCTGTTTATAATTAATATTAAATTTGTAGACAGAAATGTAAATATTTATGATGGGCATGGTAATTATCGGCACTATTTTGAAACAGGTGAAATTTATCCACTATTTGGCTTTATGTTCATTCCTATTGTTTGCTTGTACTTTCTATCATTATTTAAACGTAAACAGACATTAATATAGTAAATTTTCGCCCATGGTGTTGTGAGCCATAAGGATTACTCCACTGGCGCAAGTATGCAGCGTTGATTTTGCAGCGTTGGCTAATGTGCCCAGCTCGCCGTAGTCTATCGCTGCTGGGCGTAGAGTGTAGTAAAGCCTTGCAGCAAAGCCCTCTACGTCCTTCGTAAGCCACACAAACAACAAACAGAATAACACAACACGCGTCATTGCGCGG
>JADLEN010000170.1 GCA_020846105.1 Chitinophagaceae bacterium
AGAACATAAAATGGATTTTATGTTTGGGTCTGTTGGTACTCGCTCTTAAAACAAAGTATTCCCATCGCCACGCCAGCCGCTGCGTTTCAGATGTTTGTAGGCTTTTTCGGTAGCTTCTCTGCCGCGTGGGGTACGCACTATATAACCTTCTTGAATAAGGAATGGCTCGTACACTTCTTCTATTGTTCCGCTTTCTTCGCCCACCGATGTGGCAATATTGCTGATGCCAGTTGGTCCACCTTTAAATTTATCTATCAATGCAGTGAGGATACGATTGTCCATTTCATCTAATCCGTTTGCATCTACATTTAAGGCTTTCAGTCCATGCTCTGCAATATCTATTTGTATAATGCCATTGCCCAAAACTTGCGCAAAATCGCGCATACGGCGTAGCAAGCCATTGGCTATACGTGGCGTTCCTCGGCTTCGGCGGGCTATTTCCATTGCAGCATCGGAGGTGGTTTTTACATCAAGCAATTTTGCGGAGCGCAAAATAATCCCTTGCAGCACATCAGTGTTGTAATAATCGAGCCGAGATTTGATACCAAAGCGCGACAGTAAAGGTGCGGTGAGTAACCCTGAGCGCGTAGTGGCGCCTACAAGTGTGAAAGGATTCAAATTGATTTGTACAGAACGTGCTGCAGGCCCGCTGTCTATCATTATATCTATCCGAAAATCTTCCATTGCCGCATAGAGGTATTCTTCTACAACAGTACTCAGACGGTGTATCTCGTCTATAAATAAAACATCGCGCGGTTCGAGTGCGATAAGAATACCTGCAAGGTCACCCGGCTTTTCTATTACAGGGCCACTTGTCTCCTTGATATTAGCCCCCAACTCATTGGCTACAATGCGCGACAGGGTTGTTTTACCAAGACCTGGAGGACCGTGAAATAAAATATGGTCGAGTGCTTCGCCTCGTTGGTTGGCAGCTTTTACAAAAATGCGGAGATTCTCTATCAATTGTGGTTGTCCCGAAAAATCTTCGATACTCTGTGGCCGAATACTATTTTCGTATTCTTTGTCGGCAGGATTGTTGTTGGCTTGCAGGTTCGGATTGTCCATAATGATGTGTAAAGATAATTAGTAAGCCGGATAAATAGGCCATAATGATGCGCAGGATAAGTATCTCAAAACAAATCTATGAACCTACAATTGCTACTTGGCAGCAAATTCTTACTTTTACGCTTTCGCAACACTAAATATAAAAATACCACTAATGGCACACCAATTATTACAAGGTAAAAAAGGAATTATTTTTGGCGCACTAGATGAGCGTTCTATAGCTTGGAAAGTAGCCCTAAATGCAGTAGCAGAAGGCGCTCAAATAGTTTTGAGCAATGCCCCAATTGCTATGAGAATGGGCAAAATAAATGAACTATCTGCACTTTGTAATAATGCCCCTGTAATAGCAGCAGACGCCACATCTATAGCAGATTTGGAAAATTTAATGACCAAAGGTATGGAGCATGTGGGTGGCAAATTCGATTTTATTTTGCACTCTATTGGCATGTCGCCAAACGTAAGAAAAGCAATACCTTACAACGAAACCAATTACGATAATTTCATGAAGACGCTAGATGTTTCGGCATTGTCTTTTCATAAGGTATTGCAAACTGCAATGAAATGGGATGCGCTTAACGAGTGGGGCTCTGTAGTTGCCTTGTCTTACATAGCTGCGCAACGTACCTTCCCGGGATACAACGATATGGCAGATGCAAAATCTGTATTAGAAAGCATCGCTCGTAGCTTTGGGTATCAATATGGTTTTGCCAAAAAAGTTCGTGTCAATACTATTTCGCAATCACCAACCGTAACCACAGCAGGTAGCGGCGTTACAGGTTTTAATGCCTTTATAGACTATGCCGAAAAATTATCACCATTGGGCAATGCAGATGCTGACCAATGTGCGCAATATTGCATCTCTTTGTTTAGCGATTATACCCGTATGGTCACGATGCAAAACCTTTTCCACGATGGCGGTTTCTCCAACACTGGTGTTAGCCATTTACTTATCGAAGATCTTAACAGACTAAACGGACAGTAAATATTTCTGGCCTTTTAGCAACAATAATTGAACCCCTATTTGCGTTTGTACTTTTATGATTTCAAAAAAGAGTAGTCTAGCATTATTGCTTGTGCTTCTGTGTATTGGCGCAGAAGCGCAAGTAAATGGGGGGCAATTTGCATTTGAATATTTGAGACTCCCCAATGCCCCTCACGTGAGTGCGTTTGGTGGTATTAGTGTAGCAAGTCCTACGCCAGATATTAATCTTGCTTTGCAAAACCCCGCATTGATGCGACCAGCTTTGCACAATCAAATATCTTTCAATTACAACAATTTTTACTCGGGCATTAGTAATACAAATGTTGCCTATGGCTATTATGCACCTAAGCTTGCCACTGCGTTTGCGCTTGGAGTCCAATACCTCAATTATGGTTCCTTTACCCAAACAGATAATACAGGTAATCAGGTAGGTAGTTTCAATGCAAGTGATTATTGCATTTCACTGGCAGCTTCCAAGCAATACAAAGAGCGTTGGCGCGGCGGCGCAACAGTCAAAATGGCTCAAAGCCAATTGGCTGATTTAAGGGCTACAGCATTGCTTGCAGATATAGGCGTGGTGTATGAAGATACTGCCAACTACCTCACCATTGGTATTGTGGCCAAAAACATGGGCTTTACCGCCAAGCAATATACAAGTGGCCGCACCAACAATGAGCCCTTGCCTTTCGATTTGCAATTGGGTATTTCTAAACGATTAAAGCATGTACCGCTTCGTTTATTCGCTACCATTCATCACCTCTACGAGTGGGATGTGCGTTACAATAACCCTGACGACAAAAAAAGCAGTGCTGTATTTGGGTCTACGGATACCACTGTTAGTAAAAACTTTGCCGACAATCTATTCCGACATTTTATTTTTGGTAGCGAAATTACCTTGGGAAAACGTGTGGGAATTACCGTAGCCTACAACCACATGCGCCGCAAAGAAATGGTATTAGAAGATAAAAAAGCTGGTGCTGGCTATTCATTTGGTGCTAGTATTTATCTCAATAAATTTCAGGTCCATTATGCACGCTCTTTTTACAGTATTGCAGGGGCCTATAATGAGTTTGGAATCAACCTTGCGCTCAATAAATTTATAGGGGGCGGCAGCACTTGGAAAGCCGATTACCCTAATTGGGAAAAATAGAAAAACAATTTTCTACTACCTTCGTACTATGCCGCTTTTTAAAGAATGGAACCCCAACTTGCATAGCCTTGCTGCCATTTGGCACATTACCGAGCAAGAAGAATTTTTTGCTAACCATGTTTTGCTCAGCAGCCAGCATATTAATAGTGCCAAACGTAGAATTGAATTTCTTGCAGGGCGTTTTTTATTGCGTCAGCTACACAAAGATTTTCCATTACACAGCATTATTACCGACGACCAAGACAAGCCTCAGCTGCCCAATAAAACCTTGCATTTTTCTATCTCCCACTCCTACCCATATGTGGCCTGTATCATTAGCACACAGTCTTCCGTTGGTATTGATATTCAATGTTGGCATAAAAGCATCTTGGCATTGCAACAAAAATTTCTATCGCCAAATGAGCAACAATACTGTGCCAACGACCCCAAAAAAATAACAGTAGCTTGGTGCAGCAAAGAGGCTGCATATAAGTACCAAGGTAGCCGAGGTGTAGATTTTATAAAGCACTTGCCCATTACTCATTGGCAAGAGGCGAACGACCAATTTGACATATCTATAAAACTAACACTAATAAAACCTGCGGAACATTTGGGTTTAAAAAGCTTTGTATTTGAGCACTTTGCGCTGTCAATAGCTTCAGCCTAAAAAATTAAAAATAAAAATCAATTGAATTATTTTCAAGAAAATTAAAAAAAAACTTGCCTATTTCGACATAAAACGTAATTTTGCAAAAAATAATATTTATGCCAAATTTACGTCAAGCTGCATTAGAGCAGGTATTAAAAGGTAGTGATGAAAAGAAAATCAATCACTATAATGGCAAAAGAATAACGGCCATTTTCAACCAAAGTGTCTTTACAGAGCGTATCATGCGTGAGTATCTGAGCGATGAGGCTTATAAAAGCTTAATGAACTCGCGTAAGAACGGTACACGAGTAGAGCGCCGCGTAGCCGACCAAGTAGCAAGTGGTATGAAGGCTTGGGCCGAAGACCACAGTGTAACCCACTATACGCATTGGTTTCAGCCACTTACAGGCACCACTGCCGAAAAGCACGACTCTTTTTTTACCATCAAAAGTGATGGCACTGCCATAGAATTATTTGACGGCGATACACTTATACAACAAGAACCCGACGCTTCTAGCTTCCCGAATGGTGGCATACGTGCTACTTTTGAGGCGCGTGGCTATACCGCCTGGGACCCTTCTTCTCCTGCATTTATTATGGAGTCGGGCTATGGCAAAACACTTTGTATCCCTACTATTTTTATTGCTTATAATGGCGAATCTTTAGATTATAAAGCCCCCCTAATAAAATCTGTTGCCTCGCTAGATAAGGCTGCGGTAGATGTTTGTCATTATTTTGATAAAAATATCCAAAAGGTAAATATTACATTAGGATGGGAGCAAGAATATTTTTTGGTAGACGAGGCTATAGCCAATGCCCGCCCAGACCTGATGATGTGTGGCCGTACCTTGGTAGGCCATGCACCGGCCAAAGGCCAACAACTTGAAGACCATTATTTTGGTTCTATCCCCGACCGTGTTTTTGCATTTATGCAAGATTATGAGCAAGAGGCCTACAAACTTGGCATACCCTTGCACACACGCCACAACGAGGTAGCGCCAAGCCAATTTGAATGTGCGCCTATTTTTGAAGAAGTAAACATTGCTGTGGACCACAATACCCTATTGATGGACATTATGGCCAAAGTAGCCAAACGTCATAAGCTACGCGTATTGCTACACGAAAAACCCTTTGCTGGTGTGAATGGAAGTGGCAAGCACAACAACTGGAGCTTGGCTACCGATACCGGTATTAACCTTTTGGCTCCTGGCAAAACGCCTCGTACCAATTTAATGTTCCTCACCTTTTTTGTCAATGCTATTAAAGCCGTACACGACAATGCAGACCTATTACGTGCTGTAATTGCCTCTGCTAGCAACGATCATCGTTTGGGCGCCAATGAAGCCCCTCCAGCCATTATTTCTGTTTATTTAGGCAAATACCTCAACGATGTTTTGAATGAGGTAGAAACCCGTGTTGGCGATTCTTTTAACGAGCAAGATGAGCAATTATTAAAACTAGATATTCATAAACATTTGCCAGAGGTATTAATGGATAATACGGACCGTAATCGTACTAGCCCTTTTGCCTTTACTGGCAACAAGTTTGAGTTTCGTGCAGTAGGTAGCTCGGCAAACTGTGCTTGGCCTATGACCGTGCTCAATACGATGATGGCAGAGACACTACAACAATTTAAAAAAGATGTAGATGCTCTGATAGAAAAAGGCGAAAAGAAAGAAATTGCACTAATGCACATACTTGGCAGCTATATTACCGAATCCAAAAAAATACGTTTTGAAGGTGATAACTATAGCAGCGAGTGGGCAGAAGAGGCGCTCAAACGTGGGTTGAGCAATTTCAAAACAACACCAGAAGCCCTAGGTGCCTTGGTAACCCCAAAAGCAAAAGCACTGTTTATTGGCAATGGCATTTTTACAGAGCGAGAGCTTGATGCCCGCCACGAAATAATGCTTGAAGATTATGTAAAAAAAGTACAGATAGAAGCCCGTATATTGGGCAACATGGCCACCAACTACATATTGCCTGCTGCCGTAAAATACCAAAACCTTTTAATAGAAAATGTAAAAAATCTTAAAGAAATAGGTATAGCCCCCTCAGGCTACAAAGCACAGCTGAATATGATAAACGTGATAGGCGGGCATATGCAATCCATGAGCGAAAACGTAGAAGCAATGATAGCCGCCCGCAAAGTGGCCAACAATGAGCCTAATATGCACAAGCGTGCCGAAATGTATTGCAACAATATCAAGTCGATGTTTGATAATATCCGCTATGCTGCCGACAAACTAGAATTGCTGGTAGACAATAGCAACTGGCCTTTGCCTACTTATCATGAGATGTTATACTTGGGATAATTATCCTTGCAACAAAACAATTAATAAAGCGCCTCACAAATCTTTTGTGAGGCGCTTTATTTTTGTGCACTTCGAAGCCGAGCCGTCTATCATTTTGTCTCCCTTATTGCGAGGCTCCAAGCAATCTTAGG
>JADLEN010000171.1 GCA_020846105.1 Chitinophagaceae bacterium
TATTTGTAAAACCAATACATTTTTCGCAACTACTGTCAGAATTAAATTTTAAATGTTTTGATCTATATTTTTCATCAAATATTATTAAAACTGAATCATATGGTTGCACTAGTGTGCCAAAATCTGGAGAAAGGGTTTTACCCATTACACTCGATTCGAAAACTTGTTTCTTTTCAAAAGGCTTAAGAGATTGCAACATTGTTGAGTCTACTATATTTTTAAAATAGGGTACAATAACTATCTGATAGTTTGTATTATTAATAAGGTAAGATTTTGTACCGCTTTTGTAATCTTTTGTACAACTTATAAAAAAAACGGAAACTAAAATTATTATATTTTTCATAGTTTTTATTTTAGTAGGCAGACAAAAGTAGGTCAATTTGTGGGTCTGTAACTCCTGCAGGTTTCAACGTTTTTAATTTAGCTGACAAACTGCTTAATCCATATACATGTTTTAGAATATTTGCTTCAATAAATGAAAAAGTATAGCCTTGTACTTGGTCATTAGGACGACCAGCGTATAATGTGCTTTCATTTATATTGTCAAACAAATTTATATACAAGCTGGTGTAATCATCGTCATTTGTCGGTTTACTCCATTCTTGATAACCTCCAGAATTAGGAAATTGAACAGCTACAAGGTAATTCCAATCACCATAATCAGGTACGCTGCGCGTTATTTTATATTCTAATTTTGTCAACCACCATTCGACAGCAACTGGCCAGCTTTCCTGCAATTGTGAACTTACTTGTATAAACTGAATAACCCCTGAGTTCATCTTTACAATATGACTTGTATGTGCTAATTCATGGCAAGTTGTTGAAAAAACTTCATCTGACGAGAATTCAATACCACCTCTAGTTGCATCAAATCTTGCAATTTTTAAAATTGGGAAAACTCCATAATTTACACCAGACCAACTCTTTGATCCGTCCTTTGCCAAAAATATAGTACGTGCAGCTGAGGGTCTATATGGTCTTTGTAACCCATCAATAAATTTATAATGGTATCTAAAAGAACCTCTAAATATATGACCAACAAAACGGTTATAACCATTTGAAATTACTAAATTCCAATCGCCACCTTTTTTAGGCCCATCAATCCAAGCGGTTAAGCCAAAATAATGCTCTCGAACTGAAAAATGTGGTTGTGTGAAATGTAATGAATAATTACAATCTCTTTCAAATCGGCCACCCATACGGTAATCACCGTTAAAATTAGTTTGAGCAGTATATGTTGTAAACCACCTTCTTGCCCTCATTTCAACTCCTTCTAAACCAATGTTTCTTCCTAAGCGTGTATCAAAGATTTCAATTTTGCCTCCTGGATTAAATTTTGGAGCGGTTACTTTTGCTGTTGTTGATGGCGCATCAAGAGTATCGGAAAAATTACCAGTCAACACATAAGCCATATCTAATAATTTATTTAAATAAACATTATGTTCCGGTACATCATCATTAATCCTTGAATCCTCCTCAGGTATATAAAGTTCTGCCAATATTTCATAAGTAATTCCTTGTGGGAATACAAAATTTGTTTTTACTGCAGCATATTGATAAGTTGGTGTTGCTGAAGGTAAACTTGGATTATGATAACGATTACCTGCTTGTATTATTTCATAATCCAATGGATAATCGTAAAGTTTAAGATTTGTATCGGCACTTAATTCTTCGTATTGATTTGAGTCTGAAGGGCTAAATTTTACATAATAATGTGTCACACTAATTTGATTAGGGAGTAATGTAGTATAACCTTGTTGTTGAATTGCCGTTGCCGCAGCCATCATATTAGTTATCGTATAAGGATTTTGTAGGTGTGCTCCTAAAATAACCTCACCTTCATAGTCTTGAGGTATAATTTTACTTGTACTACTTATATCAGTTTTAGGTTCATTTTTGAGGCCTTTTACCTCTTCTTTTTTGCACGAGTGTAGGATGCATGTTGTAGCCAGCAATCCTGCTGCTACAATCATAAATTTTAGTTTACGCATTGTTTTTATGTGTTTTATTTCGTAACACCATTGTTACTTCCTCTACTTTTTTATTACCCGTCGGTAACATTACCTTTTGCCGAAGTATTGCTCAGGTTCATCGTTTGTACAAAACAATATGTTTGTACGTTTAGCCACATACCCTTTTATTTTTTTTACATAAAAAAAATCGTGGGCGATTTAGTGAAATACTTGAGTATTACGGGCTCGTGGAAAACCTTTGCTCACAAGTAATACTAAAACGCCCACGATTTGATTCGCGGACGTTTAGTATAACCCAACTGTGTGCTTTTGTTTTTAAGTTTTCGAAGACTTTACAACCACAGTACTGTTATAGCTAAACGCTAAATATTTTTAATTTTCTTTGTTAATTTTCATTAACGTAAAACAAACTTAGGCATTGTGTGCGATAAAAACAAATAATACATGGCTTACTTTTTTGCTAATCCCTCATAATACGCTCCCATATCCCTCACCAATCGCTGATACGAAAACCTGCTTTGCACATTTTGCACACCTGCATATCCCATATTAGTGCGGCGTTCATCGTTTTCGGTAAGTTTTAATAAGGCGGAGCAAAAAGCAGCAGCATCGTTTGGCGGAGTGATATAGCCTGTAATGCCTTCTAATACTACATCGGCAACGCCGCCCACATTGGTGCTCACCACAGGTTTGGCAGCAGCTTGTGCCTCTATGAGCGATACGGGTGTGCCCTCGTTGTGCGAGGTAAGTGCCACAATATCTAAGCCCGAAAATACTATGTCCATCTCTGTGAGCCAAGAGGTGCAAATTGCTTTTGCTGCACGTGGATGCTCGGGAAAGTAGCTGTAGTCAATACTTTCGGCGGCCAATTCGTTTTCCATTTGTGGGCGCATATCGCCATCGCCAATGATGATGAAGCGTAATTTTTTATCGCTTTGCGTTATCAATTTTGCGATAGCAGTTACAAACAAACTGTGGTTTTTGACAGGTACTATTCTGCCCACTATACCGATTGCTATTTCATCATCTTCGATTAAATATTGAGTACGAAATGCTTTCCGTTTTGCTGCTGTATTTTCTTGAAATTTATCTAAATCAAGCCCAAGCGGAATGACTTTTATTTTTTCTTCAGGGCAGATTTTATAAATACTACCAAGTTCGTTTTTTTGAATATCGCTAATGGCAATAATGCCCGAAGATTTTCGTGCGAGGTAGCGCTCTATTTGTATAAAAGCATTTGTTTTTGCCTTGCCAAAATAACTATGAAAAACGTGCCCATGAAAAGTATGAACAATCACCGGTACATTGCATGCCGAAGCCGCCAAACGCCCTATAGCACCAGATTTGGCAGCATGGGTATGCACAATGTCTGGGCGGTAATGTTTAATTATTTTCTTGATGTCGTTGTATGCTTTTCTGTCTTCGGCAAGGTTAATAGCACGCTTCATACTGGGCACAACTAGGGGTTCGATTCCGAGGTTTTCGGCAAGGTGCATGGCATCTTGTTCATGGTCGTCTTTGCCACCAATTACAAGCATAGTTTCGTAGTTGGGCGCCATGTGTTTGCTGAGCAATGTAGCGTTGAGCGAGGGCCCTCCGATAATGAGTCTATTGAGGATACGTAAAATTTTGGGCATAGGCTTTAGGCAATGTATTTTTTCCACCAATATTGAAAAACAATGAGTGCCCAAATAGTAGCATGGCTATCTTCTGGGTTGTTGCTTTTCAATTTTAGTTTTAGGTTTTCTATAGTTTCGACATTGAAAATGCCTTGCTGCGCTACAAAAGTTTTTTCTAAAAGGTCGTCATTTATCAAGCCCCAAAGTTCTTTGCGCAACCAATCGAGCATTGGTATTTCAAAACCATGTTTTGGGCGATTGTACAATTCGGGTGGCAGCAAATCGCGGAAGGCATCTTGCACAATTTTTTTCTTCATTGTGCCATCTATTTTATACTTTGCTGGAAGGCCAAAGGCAAAGTCCACAACACGTTTGTCTAGGAAAGGGCTGCGCACTTCTAGGCTGTTGGCCATGCTCATCATATCTACTTTTACAAGCATGTCGCTGAGCAACACGAGGTGGACATCGGTGAGCAGCACCTCGTTGAAATCATCTGATTTAATGGCTTTTAAAATTTCTTTTCTTTCGATTTCCATTAAAGGAAAATCAATTTGGCTAAGCACATTTGCGTGTAATAATTGGGATGCTTTTGCCACAGTATTAAAACTTGCCCATCGCCAATAACGGTCTTGTGTACTCAGTTTTGCACCTTCGGCAAAGCGGCTCAACTGGCGAAAAAAATTGGTGATTTTATTGTTGCGACTATGGGGCAATGCAGCCCAAAGCGGTGCAGCAGTTTTTACCAAAGTCTTTGCCAAAGAGCCTTGTCGCATTTTCCATTCGGCAGCATGTTTGTTGTACCCCGAAAAAACCTCATCGGCCCCATCGCCGCTCAGGGCTACGGTTACGTGCTCGCGTGTTTTTTTGCTAAGGATGTAAACGGGTAGGGCAGAGGAGTCGGCAAAGGGCTCGTCGATATAATCCAACACGCCAAAAACGTTTTCGAGAAAATCATTATTTGAAAGCGAA
>JADLEN010000172.1 GCA_020846105.1 Chitinophagaceae bacterium
GGCACGCCCAAAAAAAAAGAAAAAAGGCTAGGTACGCAGACTAGTGCTTGACTAGTTTTTGCACTCCGAGGTTTTGCTTGTCGCTAAAGACTTTGATAAAATAAACGCCACTAGGCAGGTTTGCAATTTTTTTGTGTGTGCAGGTTTGTTGTATTTAATGGTAGGTAAAGATGCCTTTCTCCGACTCGATACGTACTTCTTTTTTGTCGGCCTGCGCCACATAGCCTGATATTTGGGCATCGATGTTGAAGCCACGGGCTATGGCTATGATGCTTTGAGCAGTGGCATTGTCGGTATAGATTTCGAGGCGCTGCCCCATGTTGAATACTTGGTACATCTCTTGCCAGCTGGTGCCTGCAGCCTCTTGTATCATCGTGAATAATGGTGGTATGGGTAGCAGGTTGTTTTTGACTACCTGTAGATTTTTGGGTAGGTAATGCAATATTTTACTTTGGCCGCCGCCGCTACAATGTATGATACCGTGTATGGCATCGAAATGTTGTTGTAGTATCTGTAAGATTACAGGTGCGTAGGTGCGGGTGGGGGAGAGTATCATTTGCCCTACGTTGAGGCCTGTTTCGGTAGGGTCGGTAAGGCGGTATTTGCCGTTGTACACTACCTCGTCTGGTAGGTTGGGGTCTAGGCTTTCGGGGTATTGGGTTTTGTAAGATTTGTGCAGCATTTCGTGGCGGGCGCTGGTAAGGCCGTTGCTACCCATGCCGCTGTTGTATTGGTCTTCGTAGGTGGCTTGGCCATAGCTAGCAAGCGATACGATAACGTCGCCATGGTCTAGTTTTTCGGTGGTCACTAGCTTGTCTCGGCGCATACGGCAGCTCATGGTGCCATCTACTATCACGGTGCGCACTACGTCGCCTACATCGGCGGTTTCGCCACCCATGAGGTGTACTTCTATGCCGTATTGTTTTAGTTTGTCAAAGTAGGCTTGTGTACCATTGATGAGTTCCGAGATTACCTCACCAGTAATTAAATTTTTGTTGCGCCCAATGGTAGAAGAATAGGTGAAAGGGCCTGTAGCACCTACACAGAGCATATCGTCTATGTTCATCACTATAGAGTCTATGGCTATGCCTTGCCATACACTTAGGTCGCCAGTCTCGCGCCAGTATAGGTAGGCTAGCGAAGATTTGGTACCTGCACCATCGGCGTGCATGATATTGCAATACTCGGGGTCTTGGGCCCAATAGTCGGGGTATATTTTGCAAAATGCGTTAGGGAAAAGGCCTTTGTCGAGCGTTTTGATAGCTGCGTGCACGTCTTCTTTTTGTGCTGATACACCACGAAGGTTGTATCTGTTGTTGTCTGTCATTGAGTGCTGATTTTTTGCTGATTGCAAAATTAATTTTAAAAAATAATAGGGCTTACATTGGCGATATCCAGCCAGAGGGGTTCATTTTATCGGCGCCTCTCCATACCTGAAAGTTCATAACTGCTACACCGTCTTCGTTGTTGATAACAGTGCCTAAATTTTGTTTGGTGGCTATGTTGTCGCCTTTTTTTACCGTTACATTGGTGAGGCCAGAATATACGGTATAGTACTTGCCATGATTGACGATAATGGTGCTGCCCACGCCTACCATGCTGAGTACGCTAGTGACATTGCCCTCGAATACGGCACGTGCTTTGGCACCTTGGCTGGTTTGGATGTCTATACCATTATTGTCTATTTCTACTTTGGTGGCCACGGCGTGCTTGTGCTTGCCAAAAGCGTCTACCACTACGCCATTGGCTACTGGCCAAGGCAGGCGGCCTCTATTTTCTTCGAATCCTTTGGATAATTCGGCAGACTCTGGTGTGGCAGTAGGTGCGTAAGTGCTTGTGTTTTTGCTAGTGTTGGTGGTAGGCGAGCGGTCTATGGTAGCCGCAACAGGGTTGTACGGCGCGGGCTTGCCAGCAGGCTTGGTAGCTGTGGGTTCGGGTGCGGGCTTGGTAGGAGTGGGGTTGTTGGGTACATTATATTTGGGTGTGCTGCCTGCAAGTGTTACCTTGTTTGCCCCAGAGCCATAGGTGTTTGCGTCGGCAGCAGCTGCAGCTTTGGCAGCGGCAAGTGCAGCGGCTTTGCGCTCTTCTTCGGCTCTTCTTCGGCGCTCTTCTTCCTCGGCTTTTTTGCGTGCTATTTCTATCTCTTTGCGTATGGCTTCGCTAATGGCATTGTCTAGTCTACGGGTTACTTTTCTTTTATTCTCGATATCGCTTGTTAGTTCCTTTTCTCGGCCCTTAAGCTCTTCTACTACCTTGTTGGTTTCGCTACGCTCTTGTTGAAGTACTAGTTTTTGTTGCTCTTCTGCGGTTAATAATTGGCCTTTTTGGTTTTTGACAATGCTGAGTACGTTTATCTTTTGTTCTATTTTGTTTTGTGTTGTTTTAATAGCGTCTACCTGTCCTTTTCTAAAGTCACGGTATTTTTTCATGTATTTGAGGCGGCGCATAGCATCGGTAAAATCTTTTGCCGAAAAAATAAATGCTAGTGTATTATAAGAGCTTCTGTTGGCATAGGCATAGCGTACAGACTGCGCATAGCGTATTTGTTGGGTTTTAAGGTTGCTACGCAAATGTTCTACCTCGGTGGATGATGATCTAATGTCATTATCCAAGTTGCTCATCTCGAGGTTGATGTTGCCTATCAATTTTTCGCGGCTGCGTAGCTTAGCTTGCAAAGCATTGAGCTGACTCATGGTTGCTTTTTTATCGCTCTTGGTAGCTTCTAATTGTGCTTGGGTTTCTTTCAACGATTCTACAATTTGTTGTCTTCTTTTTTCTAGGTCGCTGCGCGTTTGCTGCGCAGCTACTGCGAACGGTAATAAAAATATAAGTGATAAAAAGAAGCTGAATAAGCGCATAGTAAACCCGTCTTGATTTTTGAATAGCAACAAAAATACTTAATTATTGCCCAACATTTTTTTTGTAAAATTTATTTTAGTTTTCATTGGGTTTTATGGGCTAATTTTATTCCTCAATTTATACATTTTAATGAATAAAATTTTGCCAAACACATTCAGACAGTGCTTCTTATTTGTCGCAAGTTTTTTGAGCGTTATTTCAGGGTTTTCGCAAAGTAATGATTTGTATTGCAAGCAAGTAGATGATATTGCAAGGCTGGAAATGCGTGCTGCCGAACGCAAAATGATGGCACAATATTTAAAAAAGACAGCAGCAGACCTTATCGATGTTGTATATTATCGATGCGATTGGAATATTGACCCCGCTGTGGCGCAAATATCGGGAACAGTAACAAGCTATTTTACGGCAAAAAGTACTATTAATCAAATAACATTTGACCTTAAAAGCAATATGGTGGTAGATAAGGTTTTTCAAGGTGGTTGGGAGCTCAGCTTCACGCATGTGGATGATAAAATAACCATAAACTTGCCAGAAACCTTGAGGCCTACAATGCTAGACTCTGTAACTATTAAATATAGCGGCACGCCTATCAGCTCGGGTTTTGGCTCTTTTGTAAAAACCACACATGAAGGGGTTCCTGTAATTTGGACGCTTAGCGAGCCATATGGCGCCATGGATTGGTGGCCTTGCAAAAATGGCTTGGATGACAAAGTGGATTCTATAGACATTTATATTACCTGCCCCAAAGCATACAAAGGCATTTCTAATGGCATCAGGCAAAGTGAAACATTTTCGACCAATGGCACAGAAACAAGGACTACACATTGGAAACATAGGTACCCGATGGTGAGCTATTTGGTATGCTTGGCGGTAACCAACTATGTAGAGTTTAATGACTCCGTAAAGCTTGGGAATAAGCAATTGCCGATGCAAACATTTTGCTACCCAGAATCTTACGACTTGTTTAGAAATAATACCCAAAGCACTTTGGATGCAATGTTGCTTTTTCACTACACCTTTGGCGATTATCCTTTTATTAAAGAAAAATACGGACACACACAGTTTAGTTGGGGTGGCGGCGAAGAGCATCAGACCAACTCTTTTGTTATCAACCCAGGAGAGTCGTTATGCGCTCATGAGCTTGCCCACCAATGGTTTGGCGATAAAATAACCTGTGGTAGTTGGGTAGATATTTGGCTCAATGAAGGTTTTGCTACGCACTTAGCAAGTATGTTTATGGAGAATAAATATCCCGATAGTGCTACAGTATGGCGCAAAAACGAAATAAACCGTATAACAGACGACCCCACGGGCTCTGTAAAAGTAGACGACACTACGAATGTGAATCGGATTTTCAGTTATAGACTTTCGTATCTCAAAGGCTCACATTTGCTATACATGCTCCGTTTCAAATTGGGGACAGAAATGTTTTTAAAAGCAGCTCGGGCATATCAAAACGATGAAGATGTGGCACATGGTTTTGCCAAAACTGCCGACCTTAAACGTGTATTTGAAAAGACAAGTGGGGTAGCGCTCGATTCTTTTTTAAGGCAATGGTACGAGGGGCAAGGCCACCCATCTTATGATGTGCAATGGTCGCAAATAGGCAATACTACTGTGCGCATCCAAATGAATCAAACTACCTCGCACTCGTCGGTTCCGTTTTTCGAAATGCCTGTGGCTCTTAAATTTAAAAATGGGAGTCAAGAAAAAACAATTGTGGTAGATTGTAAGACAAACGGGCAAGTTTTCACAGAGCAAATAGGTTTCATTGCCGATACGGTATTAATAGATCCTGAGTTTTGGCTTATTTCTAGAAATAATAAAAGTACCAAGCAAGATTTAGTAGCGCCCAATACACTTAACCTATTGGTATTCCCCAACCCTTTTGAAGCGTCGGTAACGGTGCAAATTCAAAATTTTAACTCACCTTTTGTAGATGTAATAATTTACAACATGGTAGGGCAAACTGTTTTTGCCAAACAATACGATTTGTATCAGGGGCATGGCTATTTTCAGATACCAAGCAGTACCTGGGCAAGTGGCAAATATTGGCTAAAAACGATAAACCAAGACGGTACTGAAAATGTAATTTCTTTGCTCAAAAAATAGTTTCCGAACATTAGCTATTTTGCAATAATTTTTTATTTTTAAAACACAAAAACCATTTACAATGACACAAGAACCATCATCAGTCTTCGACGATATTTTTAGCCACAATGCAAAAGCCCATTTGCTCGAAACTACACGTTGGACAAAGTTTTTGGCCATTCTTGCCATGATTTTTTTGACCTTGTTTTTTGTGGTTTTTATTGTGTTATTGTTCAATAGTAACTCACGGTCAATGTTATCGGTAGGTAATAATATGGCAGGTGCAGCTGGTGGAATGCTATTTTTGATACTACTTTTACTCTTGTATGTTTATCCTATTTGGATGTTGTTTCGTTTTTCTTCATTAATTAAATCTGGCCTATTGAATAATGATTTACAACAGTTGGAGCAAGGGTTTAAATGTCAGAAAAACATGTTTAAGTTTATGGGCATTTTTGCAATTGTTGGTCTTGCACTTTATGTGGTTGTTATTGCAATTACGGTGTTTGATGCGTTTGTTTAGAAGTTAATAATAGCAAACAAACAAATGCTTTTTTACTAGGCTTGGCAATATCTTTGTGCCCTTATGATATCAAACAATTTTGTGTCTCCATTATCCTACCAAAAAATAAAACTTTCTAATGGCCACGACATGGCCTATATCGATGAAGGGGCAGGGGCACAAACTATATTGTTTATACATGGCCTAGCTACTTTTGGCGGCACTTGGCAGCAAAATATAGAAGGTCTCAAAAATCAATTTCGTTGTATTGGTATTGACTTGCCCGGAAATGGATATTCTGACAAGGGAGATATGCCCTACAGTATAAAATTTTACGCAACTTGTGTATATGATTTTATAAAAAAAATGAAGTTGGAAAACGTGGTGCTTTGCGGCCACTCTATGGGTGGGCAAATTGCCATGACCTTGTTGCTGCTACAGCCAGATGCTGCAGAAAAATTAGTGCTTTGTGCTCCTGCTGGTTTTGAACAATTTAATGTTTTTGAAAAGACCATGTACCGATCTATAGTGGGCATGGCCGATATGTTCTCCTCCAACGAAAGCAACCTGCGTCAAAGTATTTACACAAGTTTTTACCGTAATCCTAATCAGGCCGATGGCATGATAGATGAAATGGTCAAAATACTTAAAACTTACCCAACCTATGGTTACAAGAAAATGATGGATGCCAGTATAGGCAGTATGCTCGATGAGCCTGTTTATGACCGACTTTCAGAAATTAAGGTGCCAGCGCTTATCATTTTTGGAGAGATTGATGCATTAATTCCCAACAAATTATTACACCCAATTTCTA
>JADLEN010000173.1 GCA_020846105.1 Chitinophagaceae bacterium
ATGTTTGCAAACATAGGATGACGCGTGTAGTTTTTTCCTTAAATTTGAAAGAGAAATGAAAATGCCATTTGCCTTGATATTGTTTTGTTGGATGCTGCTGCCGGGGGCGGGGAGTGGGCAGGGAGTGATTATAAACGAGGCCATTGATAGTAGATTGTCTAATGATAAATTCAGCGATCGTTTTATTCCTTCAAGTGAATTTAGTTTCAATGATTCTAATCAAGTATTTAAAAAAAACAGAGTAAAAAGCGTTTCTGTTATGTATGCTAAACCCAAAAGACAAGAGGGGAAAGTGCTGTATAGAATTCGTTTTGATACAGCAGGAAAAATCATTAGCCAATATTTTATAACTAACTGGAAATTATATTCAGTCCAATTTGACACGTTTGTTTCGGAAAAAAATCGAATTTTTACAAGACAAGTGTTCAAATTGCCGTTTGAAAGTCGATATTTTGCTTTTGACAGCTTAAAAAAATTACTACAAGTAGATAGTTTAATTGAAGAGGTTTGTAATTATAAAAATAATGATACCCAAATTCATTTTATCACGATAAAAAATAAGTCATATAAAACAGGCGAACTCATCAACTCGCGCAATAGTTATTACAATCATAATTTTTTTGAAGACAGAAGAATTGATTTCGATGCATTTGAACTCTTGCACTTTCGAGATAATTTCCCATCAGACATCACTAAAACAATTAGTAATTCATTCTACCAACACTATAAGGAAGACTCTATTTATTTGACCAAATATTCGCAATACTCTATGGATTTTAATTCTTCCAAAACGTTATCGCAAAGGCAGATAAAAAAACATCCATTTATAAAAGCGAATTACAAGAAGCAAGCTGTTAATTATTATGTTGAAGGTGAAAGTTTTGTAGAACCAAAGAGATATATCGGGAGGTGTGGTTTTAGAAACCAAATTGACACTTTTAAAAGAATGAATATTTCAAAAAACAAAAAAGGATTAGACGATTCAGTTTTTATTGAATATTATCCAATCCAAAAAGATAGTGTATGCCATAAACCAAAAGATCCTTATTGTGATTTTTATTTAAAAGGTCGTTCAGGAATTCCAAAACGGGAGCCCATATACGTGTTCCGTTACGAATACTTCGACGAGTAAATCACAACAACTTTACCCAATTACCCCTTTAACTTCTTTATCCCAATTAACTTACATCTCCCTCAAATACTCAGCCTTCATCTTGCTCATAAACTCGGGAGTGACACCTATATAAGCCGCTATTTGTTTTTGGGGGATACTGTTGATAAGCGAGGGGTAGCTTTTACAAAATTTGGCAAAGCGCTCTTTGGCGCTGAGTTCTAGATTATCGAGCACACGTTGACGACTAGCAACGGTAGAATTTTGGATAAGGATGCGAAAATAGCGCTCAAACTTCGGCACTTTTTCATACAACAATTCCTGATTGCTTTTGCTGAGTATCAGGATTTCAGAATCTTCAAGTGCATCAATATTTAAGTGTGCAGGCTTGCCGCTGAGTAGACTGTACATATCGGTTATCCACCAGTTTTGTGGCGCAAATTGTAGAATATGTTCTACGCCATTTTCATCTACTGAATAGGCGCGGAGGCAGCCTGAGAGCACAAAAGCTGAGTGCTCGCAGTGTTCACCTTCGTGCAGCAAATAATCTTTGCGCAGCAGTTTTTTTTCTTGCAGCAAGGACAAAAAATAATCTTGTTCTTGCTCGTCGAGCGAAATGAGTTTTTGGGTATGTTGAATAATAGCTGCGCGATGCATGACAAGAAAAATAAGACTTCCAAATATACAGAAACAAGCAACAAAAAAGGGCACACGTTGTAAACGTGTGCCCTGTATTAAAAATGCAAAAAATTATTTATCCAATACCAAACGGAATATAGCCCTTTCGTAGCCGGCGGTCACGCTTACGAAATAAACACCTTTAGCCGTTTTTTGGGCCAAAGTAATAGGTGTATTTATATAGCCATTGGTAACTATTGTTTGGCTGTGTAGTACCACTTGGCCTAGCATATTAGTGACTTGGATGGTGGCTTGTCCGTTATACAAGTTGTTCATTTTTCCTTTTATGGTAAAAGTACCATCATTGGGGTTGGGTGCTAGTACAGGTTTTAGGTTGTCTGATGTTTGGTCTTTGATGGCTGTGGCAGACAGGTTGCCATCTATCAACATGAATCTTGTTGTGGGTGTCATGCCTGTAAATGTAGCCGCAAAGCCTACATAATCTGTACCTGTAATTAGTGTTGGTACGGCTGTTACCGAGTTTAAGACGGTTATGGTAGTGTCTGAGATTTCGTCTGTTTTAAGGATTTTTAGGGTAGAGGGTGTTGTGCCTACCAATTCGGTATTGGTGAAATAAATAATTGCTTCGTAAGTAGTGGTTGTATCAGGAATATTGGGTGCAAACGATATTTCTTTAAAAGACCTATTTACGGGAGAAAATATTGCCGGTGCAAAACCAGGCCCAGATGCAGTGATTATTGTTTGTAAACAACCAAAATCGCTAGACATGTCTTTAATACCCGCTATGAGGTTGTTGTTGGTAGGGTTATAAAAGTATACCTCTTCGTCTTTGTGCACATCCCAAGTGTGTGTGCTGGCAAAGGCTGTTTCTCTTGGAGTAGTAAGCTCAGGAATACTATCATTGTTTTGCAGGTTGATGGTCATGGTATCAAAATCTGGATTGACATATATAACGCTGCCCATAGGGCTTAATGTAAAATCAAGGATAATGTTCTTGTTGTCTTTAATGGCCCCGTTATCATAAATGGTCAAATCTGCATATTGTGTAGCGGTACTACCTAGTGGGAATGTCAAACTAGCAGTGCTCAAAGTATAGTCTTTTCCGGAAACTGCTGTGCCGCCTGCAACAGATATTAAAGCGGTAGGGCTACCGCCGGTAAACGCTGGGCCAGTAGGTTTTAAGCCTATTTTGTAGATGGTGCTTGAAGGGCAAGATATAGTAGCAGAAAACTCGGTGGTATCAAGGCTTACGAGGTCAAACGCTATATAAGAACAAGCTACATAAGCTGCGCCAACGCCTACAGCATACCAAGCATCTGTTACGCTTTTTACTTCGGGCGAGCATGGGCCATATAGTGTTTCGGTAACATAGATGGATGCTGCGCGACAATCTGCATAGGTGGCCGTGCTTGTCAATATTAGTTCTGTTTGATAGAGTATGGTTGGTGATTTGGCCCAGCCTAATCCTGTAACAGAATAAACGTTTCCTTGGTCGTTGGTGCCGGTGTCGCCATCTGTAAGTAAATAGTAGAACTTGTTGAGCACGCCACTATTGCTGTGAACACCACAGTAGTCATTGGCGCTAGTAGGGGTGCAGCTAACAACGTTGGTCCAAAAACTACCGCCATGGGTATCGGGGTGGTTTTTTAACTTCGGAAAATCCATTCTGCGCAAGGGGTTGCCGTTGCGGATTTCTTCGCCAATGTACCAAACTCTTTTGGGTTGGGCATCGGTTTCGAGCGGGTCGGCATAATGCTCAATAGTAGCTGCCCAACAATCGCTAAAGCCTTCGTTCATTGCTCCTGACTCTTTGGTATATACCAGGTCTGAGGTAGCAGAGCAAATACCATGGCCAATTTCGTGCGCGGTAACGTCTAGGCTAGCCAATGGGTCGAATCCGCCAGCGCTAGCACCAGAGCCATCTCCGTAGGTCATATAAGCGCCATTCCAAAAAGCGTTGTTATAGTTATTGCCATAGCGCACATAGCTTTGAAGTATGCCGCCTAAATCGTCCCAACTATCGCGGCCGTGCTCGTTAAACCAATAATCATAAACCATTTCGGAGCCCCAATGTGCGTCTAAAGCAACATTGTTTGCAGTACTAGTGGGCCAAGTATTGGTGGTACTAGCAAAGTTGGTTGCCGAACCATAGCTGGTAGCGTTGTTTAAGTTGAGCGTAAGAATACCGTCACCCCTTGTGGAATCAAATAAAATATAAGTGGCACCTGGTTTTGATGTTATAAAAGACAAAGTGTCGCTATATCTTGATTTTCCAGAGGCTGCAGTATGTTTTATCAATGCATTTACAAACAATATTTTTCCTGAGTTTGCGTCTACAAATACGTGCTGACGGCTTAAAGGCTTTTCGGCATAAATATCATAACGATAAGCTAGGCGGATATTTCTATCTCCTTCGCTAGTGCTCATATCGTCTATCCAAACCAATACGCCTTGTGGCATAAAAGAAGTGTCTGGGTTTTTGTGCATTTTTTTAATAAAGGCTTCCTCTTCTGGGATTTCCCATTTGTACAGTTTTGCACCAATATGTTTTTTGGCCAAGGCAAAAGCTGCTCGTTCCTTTATACTAGGCTCTGCGGATGGATTGCTGCTAAATGAGTAATAATTACTAGTGAGCAATTGCACCCTTTCGTCTTTTAGGAGTAGTGTGGCACTACCATATTCCACTTTAAGGCCTTTATAATATTGTGTGTAGCGTAAGGTGGTTAAACCTGTTTTTGTTTTTGTGCTTTTCTTAAATTGCATAATATTTTCCTTTCCGTCAATGCCTAGGTATTGGGCAAACAAATCATTTGCTTGTGTTGCTAAAACCTGGGACGTAGGGGAAAAACGAATAGACTTAATGGTTTTGTCAATTGAATTTTTTTCAAAAGTTAAAACATTGGCGTCCTTTTGTGCTTGTGCTCTTGCACTAAAGGCAATGGTTCCTATACAAAAAAGTAGAGCAACATTAAAAATTCGGGTCTTTGTAAAAAAAAGCATGTTTTTAAGTTTTAATAATTAAACATGCGCAAGGTAAGGTTATTTTTTAATGTGTGCGTATTGTCTTGAAAAAAATAATAAACTATGTGTTACACCCTAAACCAATGCATTAGCCATTGAGGTCTTTTATCAGTGCGTCGAAGGCGGTTTTGAGCTCAGCAAGCTCTTGCTCTAGGGTGGCGACGCGCTCTTCTAGTTGTGCATTGTGGCTGCTAGTGCTTTGCTGCGGCATCTCTTGCATGTATTCTTCTATCAATTCTTCGCTGCCCAAAAGGTGCATATAGCGCATTTCTTTTTGGCCAGCTTGGCGGGCTAGTTGTTTTACAAACACCACTTCGCCACTCGATAGTTTTTCCAAAACCTGCTGCACTTCTTCAAGACTATCATATTCATAAAGCCTTCCCGAGTTGCTGTTGATTTCGCCGGGAGTGAGTGGCCCGCGCAAAAAGAGCAAGCAAAGTACAGCGAGCTCGTCGGGCGTGAAAGGATATTTGAGTGCAAGATTGTGTTTGTATTTGGTGCTGCGGATACCTGCGCCTGTGGCGGTAGACACAAGACCTTTGCGTTTGAGGCGGTCTAGGGTTTGTACAATGGTTTCTTCATCGTATTGCACCACAGGCTTGCGAGACGACTTTTGGTTGCAAGCAGCCATAAGCCCATTGATGGTCATGGGATAATACTCTGGTGTGGCACGCGATTTTTCGATAAGGGAGCCGAGCACACGTATTTCTTCGGCGTCGAGGATGGGGAGTTCTGGTAGTTGTAGGTCTTGTGTTTCCATAGCTGCAATTTAGGCTATCGTATAGAAATATCCACCACAAAGGGCACAAAGTTTTGCGCAAAGACAAGATTGTGGCAAAAAGGATTACAAAGCAGCAGCGAAGGCAGCGATATTTTCTTTGCTATTGCCTATGAAAATGGCTTTGCCTACAATAGCCACAGGTCTTTTCAGAAAGGTATATTCTTGTAAAATAAGGTCGCGATAATCTTGCTCGGTAAGTGTTTTGTCTTTGAGGCCCATAGCGGCATATTGCTGCGAGCGACGGCTGAAGAGGGCTTCGTAACTACCGGCAAGAGTTTTCATTTCGTCTAGCTGTATGGTGGTTATTTTTTCGGTTTTGATGTCTTGCATCTCGAAATTTTCGGCGCTGATGCCAAGCTCTTTGATGATGCGCTTGCAGGTGCTACAGGTGGCGAGGTGGTAGAATTTGTTTTTCATCTTAGTTAAAATATAATGCTTTTAATTTACTTTTGCCGCAAAACTAAACACAATGAAAAAACTATTTACCAGTATTTTGGTATGCTTATTTGCCTTGAGCGCATCTGCACAGAATTATAGTACAGTCAATTTTGTTGCTAATAAAATTGTGAACAATCTCGCTGTCACTATTTACATAAATGAACAGATGATCGGGACCATTAAAAATGATGAAAATATTAAGTACAAAATTTATAGCGAAGGTCGTTTATCAGTAACATTAATAACAGGTACTGATCGTCAAACTACCACGTTAGATGTTAAGCCAGGCAATGAATACTACTATGAAATAAGGATTGTAGTAGGAAAATATAAGCATGATGTAATTGAGACAGAAAGGGGAAAAGAAATCTTTGCCAAGAATAAAAATACAATAGAAGGAGAGGAAGATATTCGTCGTCCAATAGGCAAAATTAATGCTGACGCCAAAAACGAAGGCCCAAAACAAGGTTCTTGTTTTGTG
>JADLEN010000174.1 GCA_020846105.1 Chitinophagaceae bacterium
GCATTAATTGACTTGCAAACCACCCACAAATAGTAAAAAATGAAAGGAAAATCACAATTGCTAGAATGTGCATATTTGAAATACCAACTATAGATTTTCTCAAAAATTGAATAACTACGTATGCAAGGATAAAGCATTGCACAAAGACAGTAAGCCAAACTGATGCACCTAACGAAGTAAACCGGATAAACAATCCATAAAAAATTGGGCGATCGATAGGTGGTTTAAGGCTAAAGCCACTACTAATATATGAGCCCGTATCACCAGTAACGATAGGAAAATTATCAAAAAATGCAAAGAACATTAATACAAATGCACTTAGCAAAATTGTAACAGGTAATTTATAATCAAATTTCATACTCAAACTATTGGCATAACAAACCTAATAAAAAAAATTAACTTTTAAAGAAAAAATTAACTAAGCTGTTTAATACAGTTATAGCGTTTTTTGCAATTGTTCTAAATTTTGAGGAATACCAATTGGACAGGGGAAAAATAATCAAAAGAAAAGTGCGAATGCATTTCATCCTTATTACATCCACACTATCTTCTCGGCAATAGCGGTGTTTCTGACACCATCTTTGGGCGCATCGCTTGTATAGCCAAGATACAAGGCACCCATTACTAGGTCTTGCTCGCCAAGCTGTAGGTAGCTTTTCATTTCGGGCTGCATTACGCTGCCACCTGTGCCCCAGTAGCTAGCTATACCAAGGCTTTGGGCGGCAAGCAATATGTTTTGTACGGCAGCTGCAGTGGCGGCTATTTCTTCGGTAAGGGTTATTTTGGGTAGGGGCCCGCGGCGCATAGCCACGAGTATGATGTGCGAGGCGTTGTTGCCCATGTTGCACAACCTTTTGTAGGTTTCTTCGGTAGATTTTTCGGGATTCGCAGCACGGTGCATATCGGCATGTGTTTGGCAAAAAGCTTTCACTTTGTCATTGGCATATACAAAAAATCGCCAAGGCTCGGTGCGGCCATGGGTAGGTGCCCAATCGGCCAAGTGTAGCAATTGAGTAATCGTTTCGTTGGGTATTGTTGCCCCATTCATTTGCAGGGGTTTGGTAGTGCGGCGTTGGCTTATGATATTGGCTATTGTTTGAAAATTATCTTGCATCTGAAAACTTGTTTTTTTTTGAGATTGCAAGGATACTCCAAATCTTTAAGATTTGTAAAGCCTTTATGGTGGTGGAGGCATTGCCAAAGCTTATATCAACCTGTTGTCTATAGCCACTTTTACAGCGTTCATTTTATTATTTACTTGCAATTTGCGGTACACATTCTCGATATGCTTGCGCACTGTGCCCACACTTATATACATATTGGCAGCCAACTGATCGTAGGTGAGCCCTTCTTTCAATTGCTCTAGCAGCTCTATCTCGCGGGGGCTAAGGCCAAAATCTTGCTTGGGCAAATGATGTGGCACCATAGGTGTGCGTATGAGGTTGAGCGCTTTCATAGCTATTATTGGCGACATGGCAGCGCCGCCTTCCATGGTTTCTAGTATGGCTCTGTAAATATTTTCGCGCGGCTCTTCTTTGAGCAAGTAGCCACTAGCGCCGGCCATTATAGCGTCAAATATTTTTTCATCATCGTCGAATGTGGTGAGCACTAGCACCTTGACGTGGGGCAATCGTTTTTTCACTTCTTTGGTAGCGTCTATGCCATTCATCAAGGGCATGTCTATGTCCATCAGCACTAGGTCTATCTGGTGGGCATCTATTTGCTCATTGAGCATTTTGCCATTCATTGCCTTTAGCATTACAGACAGGTTGGGGTAGTGTGCCAGTTTTTCTTCGATGGCTTTGAGCGCCATCTGGTTGTCTTCGGCTATAGCTATATGTATATTGGGCATAGGGTTTAAGTGTTTGTTTTTGAGGATTACAAAATTATACACAATCGCATTTTAATACTATACGACATTAATCGTATTTGCTGCCCAGCCTACATTTAGTAGCACTGTTGTGCCTTTGTCTATTTGGCTATTAATGTGGCAAGTGCCACCAATAGCTTGCAACCTGTGCTGCATATTTTCCAGACCAAAACCACTATCTTTTTGCGCAGCCATATCGAAACCCACACCATCATCGCTTACGGTTATTTGTATCGCTTGGGCGTCAGCAATGATACTTACATTTATCTGCTGCGCTTGGGCATATTTTACAGCATTATTTACCGACTCTTGTATGGCTCTGAAAAGTTCGGTTATCATTTCGGCATGCATTTCGTGAGCCGAGTTGGCTAGCTGCGCGGTTACTTTTACTTGGGGGATATTTTTCAGAAACTCGCGTAGTTTCAGCACAAATTCTTCCACCTTCACACTAGATTTGTTGATGAGCCAAACGGTTTTGCGCAGCTCTCTAATCGTTTCGTTGGTGAGGTCTTGCACCTGTTGTGCTTTCTCATTATTGTGGTCCATGCTTTGCACCGTAGCATTGATAAATGTAAGGTGCGCGCCTATATTGTCGTGCAGCTCTCTGGATATGCGCAAGCGCTCATGCTGCATGGCGTTTTTGGCTTCGGCTTCCTTTAGTTGCAGTTGCAGCTCGCCCTCGGCTTTTAGTTGCAGCTCTTTGGCTTTTCTGTTTTTGTAAATGGCAAAAGCCACAATAATCATTACCGATAACGCAAGCAATGATGCTATAAGCCCAAGACGTTGGATGGTCTTGCTTTTGTTCAATACTTTTATCTCTTGCTCTTTGCGCTCTGTCTGAAATTTGGCGCTTAGTTCGTTTATTTGTTTGGTAGAGTTGGCATTGAAAATACTGTCTTTTAAAGCAATATATTTTTCGTGGTAGCTGAGTGCAACATCGTAGCGTTTTTTGCTTTTGTATAGGTTGGTCATGTGATCATAAGTATATTGTACTAGGTCTATAAAATTAATAGCCTTTCCCGATACCTCGGCCCTATGCGCATACAATACAGCACTATCCAATTCATTGGCTTCTTTATATACTTCGCTAAGGTTGATATTGGCCATGGCAATACCGTATTGATCGTTTTTGCGTGTCCGTATTTGCAACGATTCTTTTAGTTTTTGGATAGCCAATTTGTATTTTTTTTGTTGGGAATAAATGCTTGCCTGGTTTTCCAAACTGTAAGACATACCAATACTATCTGGGACAGTGCTGTACAAACGATAGCTGTTGTTGAAGTAAAGCAAAGCACTATCTGGCTTCCCTTGCCTGTCTAGCATAAGACCTATTCTATTGCCACCATCGGCAAGGCAAGAGTTGTCTTTGTATTTGGCAGCAAGACCCAGCCCTTTGCGGATATAGCTACTAGCAAGAGGTATATTGTTGCTACTGCTTTTAGAAAAAACCCCAGCTATCTCGTAGTAGAGTGTTACCAATTCTTTTTTTACATTGTGGGCTTCGCCAATTTTGATGCCTTCTATGTAAGTGTCGAGTGCGCTTTTGAGGTCGCCACTAAGGTATTGGTTGGCACCTTTGGTACGGTATATTTCTACCTGTGCACTATAGTTTTTTTGTTCTATGGCTTGGCCCATTGCAGTTTGGATACATGCTTGCAAAGAGTCGCTATGGCTACTGTACAGCACCCTCATTTTTTTGAGTGTGCTTTCCAATTCAGTATGGGCAACATTACCCTGAGCTACTGCTATTAATGGAAGAAAAATTAAGAGGAGATAAATCGCTGAGCTTTTTTTCATTGTCACTATTTGGGTGTGGAATAATTTTTTGTAGAGAGCGCAATTGTCTTTAGGAAAGTAAAATACGCATTTTATCGTATTGCGCCAAGCGCCTTGCCTATATACTTTTGTGATGTTGTTAATGATTCTTGTTTACACCATTAAAAAAACGACACTAGATGCCAGAATGCCTGTTCTTTTCAAAAAATAAAAGTTGTGAAAAGCAGTACAGAGCCTTCCCTTTTTATTAAAACAAAACAAACGAAGAGTAGCCAAACAATGAATTCAAAATTATCTAGTGTCGTTTTTGTTTGGCTACTTATTTTACTCCTCAATCCTTTCGAAAATTTCTTTTGGCAAGATTTTCTTTTACTTCGATAACTATCTTTTCTTTTACAAAAATCTAGAACATAAAAAGGGCGATAAGTGAAATGCTTATCGCCCTTTTGTATTATAATATTAGCTTAGCACTACAATCCCAATAAGGCTTTTACAGGGTCTTTGCCTAGTAGTAATAATTCTGGGTTTTCTAATAATTCTTTTACACGCACCAAGAAACCAACAGACTCACGGCCATCAATAATTCTATGGTCGTAGCTCAGTGCTAGGTACATCATTGGGCGTACTTCTATTTTGCCATTGATTACCATTGCACGGTCTTGAATTTTGTGCATACCTAATATTGCTGCCTGTGGCATATTGATAATAGGTGTGGACATCAAAGAGCCAAACACACCACCATTGGTAATAGTAAATGTGCCGCCGGTCATTTCTTCCATACTCAATTTGCTATCGCGTGCTTTCTTGGCGAGGTCTACAATTTTGGCTTCTATCTCGGCCATGCTTAGGCTTTCGGCATTGCGGATAACGGGTACCACCAAGCCTTTCGGTGCCGATACTGCTATCGAGATGTCGCAATATTCATGGTATATTATTTGGTCGCCATCAATATAAGCATTTACTGCAGGCCACTCGGTAAGTGCTGTGGTACAAGCTTTGGTAAAGAAAGACATAAAGCCAAGATTGACACCATTGGCTTCTTTAAAACCATCTTTGTAGGTTTTACGAATTTCCATAATGCGGGTCATATCCACCTCGTTAAAGGTGGTGAGCATGGCAGATGTGTTTTTGGCTTCTACCAGGCGGCGCGAAATGGTTTTGCGCAAATTGCTCATTTTCTCTGGACGGTCTATACGGCTCATTTGCGTAGCGCCACCTTTTATACCAGGATTGTTGAGCGCATCAAGCACATCGTTTTTCAGTATTTTGCCAGATACACCAGTGCCAGCTACTTCTGATGGTTTTACTTTTTTGTCGGCCATTATAGCTTGTGCTACTGGCGTTGCTTTTACATCGGCTGGCAAGGCTGTTTTGGCTACAGGTGCTGCTGCTTCGGTTGTTTTGGCGGCGGGAGCTGCAGTTGCTGCGGGAGCTGCTGCGCCTTCGGGTCTTGCAGCGGCCTCGTCTATTTTGCAAGCCACATCGCCAATAAGTACCGTATCGCCTTCTTTGGCTACAATATGCAATATACCTGCCTGCTCAGCATTGAGCTCGAAAGTAGCCTTTTCAGACTCCATTTCACAAAGCAGCTCATCGCGCTCTACCCAAGCACCGTCGGCTTTGAGCCATTGCACTAAAGTTACTTCACTAATCGACTCGCCTACCGTAGGTACTTTAATTTCTATCATCGGAAAAAAATATTGTTTTATAGATAATGCTGGAAAAATCTCTTTTTTTCGAGAGCACGAAATTACTAAACCTTCGAAGAAAGGCAAAATTTATAAAAAATAAGTTGTAAGGTCTATTTTATGATGGATAAAAACCGTGTTTTACTTTACACATTGCGTAGGAGCGCGTAACTTAGCGGCTCAATTATAAAAACAGAAAAGCAAATGAAAAAATTATTAACCATTGCTACAGCACTACTACCCTTATTGTCTTTTGGGCAAGATGAGCTGGTAAAAAAATTAGAAAAAAACAGCAGCGACAGCTCTAAATCTAAATTCAAATTCACTCCTGTTATAGATCTTGAGCGCACTTCAGTAAAAAGCCAAGGTAGCTCTGGCACTTGCTGGAGCTATGCTACCAACTCTTTTTTGGAGAGCGAAATGATACGCATGGGCAAAACACCCGTAGAGCTTGCTCAAATATACTCGGCACGTAGGGTATATACCGAAAAGGCTGATGCCTACATACGGATGCACGGCGCTATTGCTTGGGGCGATGGCGGCTCTTGCCACGATGTCATTAATATGTTTGCCAAATATGGCGCTGTGCCACAGTCGGTGTACTCTGGGCTCAACTATGGTTTTAATAAAAATAAATTTGGCGAAATGCAAGCCGTGCTTGTAGCGATGCTAGATGCTTGGGTAAAAAACCCAAATGGCAGATTGTCGCCAAACTGGAAAAATGCTTTTGAGGCCGTTATGGACTCTTATCTTGGCAAAGTACCCGAGCGTTTTATGTACAATGGCAAATCTTATACACCACAATCTTTTGGCGAAGAAGTAGTAGGTATCAACCCTGAAAATTATGTAGAGCTTTCTTCTTTTAACGATAAGCCTTATTATAAAAAAACAATCTTGATGGTGCCGGACAATTGGAGCCTCGACCAAGTGTATAATGTAAAAATGAACGACCTTACCAATATCATTGACAATGCGCTAAGCAAAGGCTACACCGTATCTTGGGCTACCGATGTAAGTGAAAAAACTTTTAGCTGGAAAAATGGCGTGGCATATATAGCCGAGAAAGATTACGATGATATGAGCGACACCGAAAAGAAAGAAATTTTTAACGGACCAAAACCAGAGCCCATCATTACAGCGGCAATGCGCCAACAGGCTTTTGACAACTACAGCACTACCGACGACCATGGGATGCACATTGTAGGTACTGCTACCGACCAAAACGGCCGCGAATATTATGTAGTAAAAAACAGCTGGGGCACTACCAACGATTATAAAGGCTACCTACACGTAACCAAAACTTATGTACAATACAAAACCACAGCATTGCTATTGCACAAAAAAGGAATTCCTACTGATATACGATACAAATTAGGACTTGACTAGTCTTGTACAAAATAACAAAAATGCCCGACTGTTTTATCGAAAAAATAGTCGGGCATTTTTGTATCAAAAGCCTTTAATTTTACCAACATTATGTATATCCAAAACCAAAAATTTTCTGACGAAGAAACCTTATTGGAACAGTTGTTCGATTTTGGACTAGGTGAGCCTAGCCCACAAGTAAAGGAACTGATGGCTGCTATAGACATTACCGTTCTAAACAATGCAGATTTTCAGGCCTACAAAGCCACACTTAGCGACGAAGAAGAAATCATGGAGCTAGATGACGATGAGCGAAGAATAGCCTTGGGTGAGCAATTGATGGCACGCTACCAAAGTTTTGTGGTAGAAAAAAACCAATTGTTTGGCATTAAAGACAATGACCAAGTACTCTTGTATTCGATGGATTTATTTTAGCAACACTGGCTTATGTTCACTATTTCATTACTCAATATTCTTTTAGACGCACCCATAGGGCTATACCCCGAAGAGCACGTTTTACAAAACCAGTTTTCGGTGGATATAGAAGTGCAAGTAAAAAATTATAGCGAAAAACTTTTTGTCGATTATACCCTTCTCAATGCTATTGTAAAACGCCGTTTTGATAGCGACGAAAAAATCCTAGAATCACTGGCATTACATATTTACAGCGATACCAAAAATGAATTCCCTTTTGTAGAAAAAATCAAAATTGTTATTCGCAAGCTACACCCCCCAATGCCAGGGAGTGTAGGTTGTGCACAAGTGGTGTTTGAAAAATAAAGTGCTTATCGCAATAGGCTAATATCACCTTTAAGCAAAACCTCTTTCCCATTGTCATTGGTGCCTTTGAGCAAATAATAATATACCACCAATTCACTTTCCTTTCCTTTCGAATTTCCATCCCAGCCTTTATTTTGGTCGCCACTTACAAAGACCTCTTGACCCCAACGATTAAATATTTTAAGTTCTTTAAAATTAAAATTGCAGGTATATAGTACCTTGAAATAGTCATTAATACCATCATTGTTGGGTGTAAATACATTTGGAAAGGTAACTACCGAAGCACCATCATTAATTATCAAAATACTATCTTTTGCCACACAGCCATTGGCATCAGTTCCCAACACTAAAAACTGTTGGTTGGACCGAGGATAAACTACAGTGGTAGCATTATTGGGGGTCTCGCAATAAGCAGCAGGCAACCACTCATAATTGGCAGCACCATAAGCGTTAAGCGTAGTAGA
>JADLEN010000175.1 GCA_020846105.1 Chitinophagaceae bacterium
AGCTTGCCCCAAATGTCTAGCTCCCAGGTAGTACCCAAGCCCAACCAATAATTGGGTGTAGGATCGGTGGCTACTTTTTGGTCTTCATCTATATTGCCCGAGAGATTGGTATCGTAGTTGCCCACACCTTCCATAGTGTACTTGCCAAATTTTGTAGCACTACTATTTGCATTGATACTGAGCGATGGCAGAAAGGCTGCTTGGGTCATTTTAAATTGTGCAGCATTGCTCCTTATTCTTTGCATCGCAATATGAATATCGGGATTGCTTTTGAGTACATCTTGTATCAATAATTGCAGATGTGGGTCTCTAAAAAATTGTTCTCTTTTGATACGCCCAATATTTTCGCTTGTGTCAAATCCATTGGGAAATGCTGCTGGCAATTGCTGCAACTTCTTTGATTGCGCGTGCTTGGGCACATTGCACGATGTACTGAATAACGTATAACCCAAAGCGGCTGCTAGTAAGGCTTTTCTATATTTTGTCATTGTAATTTTTTTTTGCTAAAAGAAGGTGTTTTCAATTAAAAAATTAAACGGGTTCTTGTGGCATTTGCATCTTTTTCTTTTTGCGCCCGCGCTCATCCATAGAAGCAAACAGCACATACAAGCCAGGGATAACCAATACACCAAAAAGCGTACCGATAAGCATACCACCTGCAGCAGCTGTGCCAATAGACCTGTTGCCCATAGCACCTGCACCTGTGGCAATACACAAAGGGATAAGGCCTGTAATAAAGGCAAATGAAGTCATCAAAATTGGCCGCAACCTTTGAGTAGAACCTTCTATTGCGGCATTCAAAATACTCATCCCTTCCTTTCTTCGTTGGATGGCAAACTCTACAATAAGAATGGCATTTTTTCCCAGCAAGCCTATAAGCATAACCAAGGCTACTTGGGCATAAATATTATTCTGAAGCCCTGCCATTTTAAGTGAAATAAATGCACCAAAAATACCTGCCGGCAAGCTAAGGATTACCGGTAATGGCAAAAAGAAACTCTCGTATTGTGCTGCCAAAAGCAAGTAAACAAAAATGAGGCAGATGATGAAAATAATCATCGTTTGATTGCCCGATAGTATCTCTTCACGGGTCATACCGCTCCACTCATAACCAAATCCACGGGGCAGATTTTCCTTTGCCACACGCTCCACAGCTGCAATCGCATCGGCACTGCTAAAGCCCACTGCAGGGTCTCCATTTATCATAGCAGACAGGTACATATTATATCGGGTAAGCTGCTCTGGGCCATAGATGCGTTCCATTTTTACAAAAGTGGAAAAGGGCACCATTTCGTTCTTGTCATTTTTTACATAAAACTTAAGTACGTCAGATGGAGCAGTTCTATACTCTGGCCCTGCTTGCACCATCACTTTATACATCTGGTTGAACCTGATAAAGTTAGTGGCATAAAAACTCCCCAATAGGGTTTGCAAGGTGCTCATTGCATTATCCACCGACACACCTTTTTTAGCAGCCATATCCGCATCCATGTGTATCATATATTGAGGAAAGGAAGCATCAAAGCTGGTAAAAGAATTATTGATCTCTGGAGTAGCATTAAGCGCAGCAATAAACTGTTTAGTGACCTCAGCTGTGTATTGGATATCGCCCTTCCCCGTCTTGTCTAGCAAGCGCAATTCGAAACCTGCCGTATTGCCAAAACCCGGTACTGTTGGCGGTGCAAAAACTTCTATTCTTGCATCATTGATCCCGTTTGCTTTTGCTTGCAACTCCTCAATTACGTCTGCTACAGATTTACTCCGCTCGCTCCAAGTTTTAAGGTTTATCATACCCATGCCGTAAGACGCGCCTGCAATTTCATTGACCAACGAATAGCCTGCAAGTGTGGTAACATTTTCCACCCCATCTATCTTATTAGCCAATGCTGTCACCTCGTCCAAAACTTTGTCGGTACGCTCCATAGTTGCTCCTGGAGGTGTGGTCACATTCACATAAATCATGCCTTGGTCTTCGGTAGGAATAAAGCCACCTGGCAATATGGCACCTGCGCCCCAAGTAGCGGCAAAAAACAAAAGCAAAAGCCCTACCGTTACGCTTCTTCGATTGGCAAATAAAGAAAGGAGTCCTTTGTATTTACTATTTAGTGCATCAAATTTTTCATTGAATTTGTCGAAGAATTTTTGGATAAAATTCTTCTTTTTTGGTTTGCCATTATGCTTCAACATTAGGGCACACAAAGCGGGTGTAAGGGTAAGTGCATTAATACCGGAAATGACAATAGCAATAGCAAGTGTAAGCGAGAATTGACGATAAAAAACCCCCACTGGCCCACTAAGAAATGCAACAGGAATAAAAACGGCCGACATTACCAAAGTAATGGAAATGATTGCTCCTGTGATTTCCTTCATCGCTTCGATGGTGGCTTCCATTGCGGGCAAATGCTTTTCGGTCATTTTTACGTGTACAGCCTCTACCACCACAATGGCATTGTCCACCACTATACCAATGGCCAAAACCAATGCAAATAGCGTGAGCAAATTAATAGAAAAGCCCATAGCCATCATAAATGCGAGCGTGCCTATAAGTGCTACAGGCACTGCTAATGCAGGTATGAGCGTGGACCGAAAATCTTGCAAGAAAATAAAAACGACCAAAGCCACTAGCAAAAATGCCTCGATAAGTGTGCGCATTACTTCGCTAATTGAGGCATCTAAAAAGCGTGATACATCATAGGCAAGATTGTATTCCATTCCCGGCGGAAAAGAAGTGCCCTTGAGCTCTTCCATTCTTTTTTTAATATTAGCAATTACCTCTCGTGCATTAGATCCAGGTCTTTGTTTTACCATTATCGATGCCGATGGACGACCATCTGTTTTGGAAAGCATCCCATAATTCATCGATCCAAATTCAATATCCGCGATATCTTTTAACCTCAATATCGAGCCATCACCTTCGGCACGTAGCACCACATTTTCATACTGTTCTGGCTCGTATAGCTTACCCGTATAGCGCAATACATATTGCAAGGCTTGAGCGTTCTTCCCCGAACTTTCACCCGTTTTGCCCGGTGCAGCTTCTACATTTTGGTTCTTTAATGCCTGAATAACTTCTTCGGTAGATACTTTGTACGCAAGCATTCGTTCGGGCTTTAGCCACACACGCATGGCGTATTCTTGCTGCCCCATTATCTCTGCCCTACCCACGCCATTGATACGCTTGAGCTCTTGAAGCACATTGATATCTGCAAAGTTGAAAATAAATTGCTCGTCAGCAGCACTGTCTGTACTGGTTACATTCAAGTACATGAGCATACTGTTCACTTCTTTTTCAGTGGTTACACCTGCTTTTATCACCTCTTCGGGTAGCTCGTCTAGTACGGTTGTTACTCTGTTTTGCACATTCACAGCTGCTTGGTCGGGGTCGGTGCCTACTTCAAAAAACACCTGAATCATCGTGATACCGTCATTGCCTGTAACGGTGGACATATAGGTCATTCCGGGCACGCCATTAATAGCTCTTTCGATAGGCATAGCTACCGCCTTTGCCGACACGTCAGAATTGGCACCAGTGTATTTTGCGGTAACCATTACCGATGGCGGCACAATGTCTGGAAACTGAGTAATAGGTAATTGCACCAATGCCAAAACGCCCACCAGCGTAATGATTAGCGAGATGACGAGCGACAAAATTGGGCGCCGAATAAATGTTTCTATCATTGTAATAAAAAAGAGTGTGTGAAAGAATGTGTTGCGCCAAAGGCAACAATATGGGACATCCACTGCGCAATAATTGCACAGTAGATTATCTATTATTTTACGCTTTTATAAATGCTTAGTTACGGGTACTATTTTGGCACCATCGCTTATAGATTGGATGCCTTCGTACACGATAACATCATTTGTCGATAGACCTGATTTTACCACATAGTATCCATCTATTCGTTGGGCAGTTTCAAAGCTTTTCATCTTTACAACATTGTCTTTGCCCAAAAGAAATACAAAGTTTTTGTCTTGAATTTCGAGCACCGATTTTTGGGGTACCAACAATACTTTTACCGAAGGCTGAGCAATAAGCAGCGTGCCGGATGCACCGTGTTTGAGTAGTCTTTCTGGGTTCGGAAAATCTGCTCGGAATGCAATAGCGCCTGTGCTTTCGTCAATCTCACTTTCGGCAGGCATTAGTTTTCCAGGATAGGCGTAAGTGCTGCCGTCTGCTAGAATTAGGCTTACATCTCTTTTCCTTGTAGTATCCGTTTTCAACTGCATCAATTTAAAATACTCATTCTCTGCTATGAAGAAATAAACGAGCACAGAATGTATGTCGGAAATAGTAGTAAGTAGCGAACCTTCGGCTACCAAGCTGCCTACTTTTAGCGGCAATCGGTCGATAACACCCTCAAATGGAGATGTGATGGAAGTGTAGGAAAGTCGCTTTTGGACAGCTGCTTTTTCGGCACGCGCCTCTTCTGTTTTGGCATTAAAGGCATTGAGTTTTGCCTCAGCCAAGTCTAGTTCTGATTCCGAAATAATTTTTCTTGCCACCAAAAGCTTTACCCGCTCCATCTCTACTTCTGCCACTTTTGCATCTGCCTTTGCACTATTAAGCAAGGCATTTGCTTTGTTGAGGGCTATCTGCAATTCATCGTCATTGAGCCTAAAAAGTAGTTGTCCTTTTTTTACAGACTGTCCTTCGTCAACATATATCTGCTCTATTATGCTCGACAATCTTGCATGGATTTCTACATTTTTATTGGCTTGTATATCTGCCACATACTGTTGATGAAAGGAGGTGTCCTTCTCCAAAACCTGCACTACGGGATATTTATTTTCCTTTTGTTTTTCTTTTTTATTGCTATTGCACGATGATGCCAATAGTATGGCAGTTGCCAAAACGTAAATTTTGTTCATAATTCTTTGATGGGATAAATGCGCAGTTACATTAGCGCTGCATAACAGAAGCGGAGGACATTTTTATTACTAAAAATGCAGTTGCATAAACGGTTAGTAGTATATCAAAAAAGACAAAACCTAAACAAGAAATCGTAGCAACAGGATTGGCATTTGTTGCCAAAACCACGAGAAGAAATAAGATTTGCCTTCTCGAAATCAGCGGCTGAAAACACGCTTGAGATTTCTTGTGCAAAACCCGTCAAAGTGCTGCTGGTAGCAGTGTGCCTGCGGTGCACAAAAGTATCAAAGTTTCTTATTGGACATTCATAAGACACATCGATAGTCGATGTATCACTTTCGGTTTCCAATACCAATTGCAACTGAACGACAGGATGATTATGAATTATATTCCTTCCATACACATCAGTTGCACTTGCACCAAACTGGGCAAGTGAAAACAATAAAATGGGAATAAAATATTTAAAGAAATAGTTCACGATTACAATCCGTGTGCATTTGCTTTCAACAGAAAAAGTCCACGAGCCGCAAATGTAAATCTTCGTTCAAAATATAAATTGGTAAGATTTATTTAAAAATGGTTTTTGCAGAGCGTCTATGGTTTAGGGTTGGGCTTGCTCGTTTGCCAACTGTCCGCAAGCAGCGGATATATCCTTGCCACGGCTACGGCGTAGTTGTGCATTGATTTTGTGGCTGTGCAAATGTTGCACGAAAGTATCAACCACTTGTTGGTTTGGTTTTTCAAAATCTGAATTTTGAATAGCATTGTACTCCAAAATATTGACCAAATGCACCGGTACTTTTTTGTAAAAAGCAATCAGCTCTTCGGCATCTTCAAAGCTATCATTAAAGCCTTGCAGCAAAATATATTCAAGCGTAATTTCATTGTTACTTTGGGTATGAAAATAATTCAAAGCTTCGGTTAACTCATTTAAAT
>JADLEN010000176.1 GCA_020846105.1 Chitinophagaceae bacterium
GCTAGGCTAAGTGATGCTTGTTTTAATAACACAAAATGGCTAAATTTGTAAAGACACTAAACAAATCTAAACTCATGAAAAAATCAATGATTTTTATTGGCATTATAGGCCTTGTAAGCGCTGCAACATCTTGCAGCCGAAAAGAAAACGAAGAGACAGCGGGCAAGGGTGGCAATACCACTTTGCGTATTGTACCCAAGCACCATCTTATTGCCAAAAACATTATCAACAGCAAAGTCTTTATTAAGTACAACACCCAAGAGTCAACGACAAGTTTCGACGATTCTGTGGTTTGTACCCTATCAGACAGTGTATATATGGGCACCTTTAGTGGCCTCAAAAAAGGTAATTATTACATAGCCGGCACAGGGTACGACAGCTCCATAAGCCAATATGTAAAAGGCGGCCTACCCTACGTTATCACAGACGACGGCACTAAAGACATAACCTTGCACGTAACCGAAGCTCACTAAGCTGCCTATTTTCAATATGCTCGGATAACGAGGATTTATCTTGCCCTTAGGTGTATTTTTCTTAATTTTGATTAAAACCACTACGCTATGTACGACGATGACGATATGGATGAAGAACGTAGCCCAATAGAAGAACTATTAGCACGTTTCCAAGAGATAAAAGATGGCAATGCTATAGGCATGATGGACGAGGATGACTATGAACGCATTATCGAACATTACTTCCAAAACAACCACGATACCGAAGCATTATTAGCCTGCGATATTGGCCACACCTACTACCCTTTTTCTAGCAGCATTTTGGTGCTCAAGGCCGAGATACTAACCCAAACCCAAAAATACGGGCAAGCACTTAAAACCTTAGACGAGCTAGAGCAGTACGACCAAGCCAACCTTGGCGCTGTGCTGCTACGTGCCGATGTGTTGCTAAGCCAAGCCAAATACGAAGTGGCAGCGCAATATCTGCTAGAGCGGAGCGAGCGATTTGATGGCAAAGAAAAAATAGAAATCTTATTAGAACTGGCCGATGTATATGACGAGTGCGAAGACTATGAAGACATTTACAAAACCCTCAAAAAAGTACTAGCCCTAGAGCCGCGCAACGAAGAAGCTTTGCAAAAAGTAAGCTTCTGGGCAGAGTTTACAAATCAGCTACAAGACAGTGTGGCCCTACATTTGCAGCTCACCCAAGAAGACCCTTACAGCACCCTCGCATGGTTCAACCTTGGTGCGGCATACCAAGGCCTCAAAGACTTTGAAAAAGCAGTAGATGCTTATGAATATTGCGTAGCTATCGACGAAAAATTCGAGTTTGCCTACCGCAACCTTGCCGACGCTTTTATGCGCCTAAAGCAGTACGACAATGCACTAGAAGTATTGCAAAAACACCTAGAAATTGGCAAGCCCGAAGACGTTATTTTTGAAGCAATGGGCTACTGCTGGGAAAAACAAAAAAACTTCTCTCTAGCACGCCACTACTATCGCCAAGCGGCCAAGCTAAGCCCCGAAGACGATGTAATATTTTACAAAATTGGCGAAACTTACGCACGCGAACACGCTTGGGAAAAAGCCATCAAATCTTACACCACAGCACTAGACCTCAACAAAGAAAATGCTACCTACTGCCTAGCTATTGGCAATTGCCTCATGGAGATGAACGCTACCAACGAAGCACTACTCTGCTACCTCAATGCCGTGCGCCTAAAACCCATGGTCAAAACCACTTGGCTAGCACTCATCAAAGGCCTATACATAGCACAGCTATACGACGAGGCGCTTACCCAGCTAGAAGTAGCACGCGGCAACTGTGGCCACAAGGCCGACTTTGACTACCTGCAAGCAGCCGTGCTTATAGAAATGGGCAAAACCAAAGAAGCACTACTGCACCTCGAAAACGGACTTAGTACCAGCCTTACAAAGCTCAAACTATTTACCCAGCTAAACCCCGACTTTATAAAACGTACCAACGTTGCCGACCTTATAAGCAAATACAAAAAGAAGTAAAACACCCACACAACAAAAAGCCACTAATATCCTTAGTGGCTTTTTGCATTTATATCCTTTTTACAATACTATTTTTTCGCAGCTTCTTCTGGAAACAGTAGCGAAGCCAGTAGCGACAGCAACAGCACACCTGCCACAATACTCAACGACACCGGCGAAGAAACATGATACAGCGGCGCCACCACCATCTTCAGCCCTATAAACGCTAGTATAATAGCCAAGCCATACTTCAACCTGCTAAATTTGTGCATAAAATTGGCCAGCAAAAAGTACAAAGAGCGCAAGCCCAAAATCGCAAAAATATTAGACGTATACAATATCATAGGGTCGTTGGGCGCTATCGCAAAAATAGCCGGTATAGAATCTACCGCAAACAGCAAATCCGTAAACTCTATCACACTCAGCACCACCAATAGCGGCGTAGCCACACGCTTACCGTTTTCTATCGTAAAAAACTTGCCACCGTCATACTTGTCGCCCACCTTCACAAACTTGTGCACCAGCCGTGCACCTGGGCTAGCGCCAAAATCTTTCTCCTCGTCCGCAGCCTCATCGCTATACCAAGACTTTACCCCAGCATATATCAAAAACAGCCCAAACACAAACAGCAAAAAATTGACCCTCACCACCTGCCCCATCAGCACCATCTCCGGAAGGTAGGTAAGGTTTATAAGCCCCACACCCGCAAAAATAAATATAGCCCTAAACAGCAGCGCACCTATGACCCCCCAAAAAAGCACCTTGTGGTGCAGCGCCTCGGGCACCTTGAAAAAACCAAACACCAGTATAAAAACAAACAAATTATCTACCGACAAAGCCTTTTCTATCCAATAAGCACTCTGAAACTGCGCAAACTTTTCGAAACCCATAAACTGGTACACCACCCCACTAAAACCCATAGACAGGCCTATCCACACCGCCGACCACAATACCGCCTCGCGGTTGCCCACCACATGCGTTTTCTTATTAAAAACCCCCAAATCTAGCAGCAGCATCACCACCACTAGCGTACCAAAGCCGGCCAAAATACCCGGATGGGCCATCATATTATCTACCATAATGCACGCAAAAATATCCCAAATACCATCCCAAAATCGTTAAAATATTGCTCCCATCACATTCTTTATTCCGTCATGCATACACACATTTTGGGCGTGCCGCCGCCCCCTCATCGCACCAGCTAGCAAAGGGGCGGCGTCGTGCTTTCCGCTGCTATCTTTTGCCTGAAAAAGGCAAAAGGATATCCGCTGCAATCACTCACGCTGGTCTATTGCGGTGCTATTGCGCAAAAAAAAAAATACCACCA
>JADLEN010000177.1 GCA_020846105.1 Chitinophagaceae bacterium
AGGAGAGATTTTTGGTTTCTTAGGTGCGAACGGTGCAGGCAAAACAACCGCAATGAAAATGCTTTGTGGACTTTCTACACCTTCATCCGGCAATGCCACCATTGCAGGTTTTGACATTTACAAGCAGACCGAGCAGATAAAAAAACACATCGGTTATATGAGTCAAAAATTTTCATTGTATGAAGATTTAACGGTAATGGAAAACATACAATTCTTTGGCGGTATCTATGGCTTATCCGATAAGCAGTTGAAAGAAAAAAGCAATGAACTGATTGAAACATTGGGATTGAAAAGTGAAGCAAAAAAATTAGTGGCTTCATTGCCTTTGGGTTGGAAACAGAAATTAGCCTTTTCGGTAGCCGTATTACACGAACCCAAAATAGTTTTCTTAGATGAACCCACAGGAGGCGTTGACCCCGTTACCAGACGGCAATTTTGGGATTTAATTTACCAAGCTGCGGACAAAGGCATTACCATTTTTGTAACAACCCACTATATGGACGAAGCAGAATACTGTAATCGTGTTTCAATAATGGTGGACGGAGTAATAGAAGCCTTGGACACACCTGCCAACTTAAAGCAACAATACTCAGCTACTTCAATGGACGAAGTATTTTATGAATTAGCAAGAGGAGCAAAACGAAAATCAGATTAAAAAATGAAACAGTTTTTATCATTTGTAAGAAAAGAATTTTATCACGTATTCCGTGATAGTAAAACCTTGTTGATGTTATTCGGCTTGCCCATTGTGCAGATTGTTTTATTTGGTTTTGCATTGACCAACGAAATCAAAAATTCCAAAATCGTTATTTGCGATTATGCTAAAGATGAAGCTACGCAACAAATTATCAGCAAGATAGAAGCAAGCAGAAATTTTGAAATTCAGAAAACATTAATAAGCCACAAACAAATTGAAGAAGCTTTTAAAGAGGGAAACATAAAATTGGCAATCATTTTCCCTGCCAATTTCAACAAAGACTTATTGCATCTGAACAAAGCACAGGTACAGATTATTGCCGATGCTTCCGACCCCAACACCGCCAACACATTAACCAATTACGCAACCAATATCATTATGGATTATCAGCAGGAGTTGATGAAAAACAATGCAATGCCATTCCGTATAGTTCCCGAATTGCGAATGTTGTACAATCCCGAATTAAAAGGAGCAACCAACTTTGTACCGGGCGTAATGGCATTGGTTCTAATGCTGATTTGTGTAATGATGACCGCAGTTTCCGTTGTCAAGGAAAAAGAAACAGGCACAATGGAAGTCTTGTTGGTTTCGCCTTTCAACCCTTTTTTGGTTATCATTTCCAAAGCCAAACCCTATTTGGTGTTGTCGTTAATCAACCTTACCGTAATACTTATTTTGAGCGTTACACTTTTGGATATGCCTATAAATGGTAGTGTTCTGTTACTGTTCGGAGCAAGTACCTTGCTGATTATTGCAGCACTATCATTAGGCTTATTGATTTCAAACGTAACACAATCTCAACAATCGGCAATGCTTTTGGCAATGATGGGTATGATGTTGCCTACAATGTTATTTACAGGCTTTATGTTTCCCTTAGAGAATATGCCTGTTGCATTACAAGTCTTAGCTAATATTTTTCCGTCAAAATGGTATTACATTATTGTAAAATCAATAATGATAAAAGGTTTAGGATTTTCCGCTATTTGGAAAGAAACGTTGATACTTGCCGGAATGACTGTGTTTTTATTGGCAATGGGACTTAAGAAATTTAAAATAAGACTTGAATAATGAGAACACTACTCTTCTTACTTAGAAAGGAATTCAAACAAATCTTCCGGGACAAAGCTCTGTTGCCAATGATATTGGTTGCACCTTTAGTACAATTGCTCGTGCTGCCGTTAGCGGCAGATTACGAGGTAAAGAATATTAATATTTCTATTGTTGACCACGACCATTCCACTTACTCACAACGACTGGTTTCAAAGATTACCGCTTCGGGATATTTTCAGTTGGCAGATTACAGTTCCTCTTTTAATGAAGCGTTTGAACAGATTGAAAAGGACAAGTCCGATTTAATCCTGGAAATACCGCAAGGTTTTGAAAAAGACCTGGTGCGTGAAGGAGAGCAAAAATTGTTTATAGCTGTCAACGCCATCAATGGTGTAAAAGCGGGGTTAGGCGGTGCATACCTCAATCAGATTATTTCAGCGTTCAACAGCGATATTCGTTTGCAATGGACACAACCTCAAAAATTCAATGCAATGCCACAAATTGAAGTTACTTCATCCAATTGGTTTAACCCCTTGATGAATTACAACTTTTTTATGGTTCCCGGCATTCTCGTGATATTGGTTACGATGATAGCATCCTATATGTGTGCGTTGAATATTGTGAAAGAAAAAGAAATTGGAACGATAGAACAAATCAATGTAACGCCCATAAAAAAATACCAATTCATTTTGGGCAAACTCATTCCGTTTTGGGTAATCGGTATGTTTGTATTTACAGTTGGGCTGTTCGGTATTTCGCAGTTGGTTTATGGCATTGTTCCTGTTGGCAACGTGTTGTTATTGTATAGTTTTTTGGCAGTTTATATGATTGCTCTCTTAGGTTTAGGGTTGCTTATTTCCACTTTTGCCGAAACCCAGCAACAGGCAATGACAGTCGCCTATTTCTTCATTATGATTTTTATGCTGATGAGCGGATTGGTCACTTCACTTGACGGCATACCGCAATGGGCTTATGTTATAGCCAAAATCAACCCGGTAACATATTTCATAGAGGTAGTGCGAATGATAATGCTGAAAGGAAGCGGTTTTAGCGACATCAAATATCATTTCGTAATTATGATTGGATTTGCCGTTTTATTAAATGGTTTAGCGATTTGGAATTATAGGAAGACGAGTTAAGGTTAACACTTATAGACGACACCACAACGCTTTTGGTAGCACATTTTCATTTTTCCAACCGCACAATGCCAAACAAAAAATGCAAAAGAGCTACCAAGCAACCGCACCACAACACTCCGACAGACCAAACA
>JADLEN010000178.1 GCA_020846105.1 Chitinophagaceae bacterium
AATGAAAGTGGATGGCCAGCAGGATACAAAATGTTTACTTTAAATACTCCTTACAATTGGGATACTTCTAAAAACCTCTTGATAGATTTTTGTTACGCGCAAGCTACAGCAGGAACAGGCCCTACTATTAATAACTATAGTACTCCAGGGTTTAATCTTATGCTTAAATCTTATCAGACTTCTGGTGATGTTTGTAGTAACCCAAGTAGTGAGATAGGTCCTGCGTTTTCTCAAGTATTGACGAAATTTCAAATTGATTTTTGCTCTGCCGGTGATACAGACTTTACATATCTTTGGACTCCTGGTGACTATTTTGAAGATTCTACAATCAAGAAGCCTTTGGTTTACATTGGAGAAGACACTAAAGTTTTTGTAACTACTCGTGGTAGAAATGGTTGCTTGGTAAAGGATTCTTTAAATATTATTGTTCCAAAGAATACAAGGTTTTTAACTCAGGATACTATTATTTGCCTTAACGAGTCCATCCAACTTCGTAGTTATAATGGTACGCACACTAAGTGGTTTGAGTCTAATGTTGATAATGGAAACATGTATGATGAAGCTAAGTCGTTAAGTTGCGATACTTGTGAGCGAGTGATTGCAAAACCAAATAAATCAACTACATATTATGCCGCAGTTACTAGTTTGGACAATTGTGTTGACACTTTCAGAACTTCTGTAACCGTGAAACCTTTGCCTACAATTAATATTACTAATAAAGACACCGTGATTAAGTATGGTAAAAGCATAGTATTAAATGTCTTTGGTGGTACTCAATACTATTGGACTCCAATGGCTGGTTTAAGCAATCCTAATAATGTTAATCCTACTGCAAGCCCCTTGGTAACTACTACTTATAAAGCTGTGGGTGTTGGAACTAATGGTTGTAGAGGTGAAGATAGTGTGAGGGTAACTATCGATTATAAAAGCCCGATTAGTGTTCCAACGGCATTTACTCCAAATGGTGATGGTAAGAATGATAAATTCCGTTTATTAGGGGTTACTTTCCAAACATTGACTGAATTCAGAGTTTTTAATCGTTGGGGTGCTGAGGTATTCTCCACAAAAGACATCAATGATGGATGGGATGGTACCTATAATGGTAAACTAATGGATATGGGTGTATTTAATTACATTATTCGAGTTGGTTTCCCAGACGGTGGAACTGAAACGTACAAAGGTGATGTTACACTAATTCGATAATCTATTTTTCATATTTAAAAGCGGTAGCAAAATGCTACCGCTTTTTTATTGTGCTGATGTCTAGTTTATACGAAATATAAAGTTACTTTTGCACCTTTAATATTTGTTCTTATGTATATTAGAGTGCTTAATAAAGATGCTAAAGTAGCCTTAGTAGGGCTTGGCTATGTTGGCTTGCCGATCGCATTAGCTTTTGCAAAAAAAATAAGTGTAATTGGCTTCGACATAAACGAAGCTAGAGTAGAAATGATGCGAAATGCAAAAGATCCAAGCAACGAATTGGACTCTTCCGCTTTTGATGATTGTGATATTGAATTTACTAACGACATCGAAGTATTAAAGCAAGCTAATTTCTATATAGTTGCAGTACCAACACCTGTAGACGACCATAATGTACCTGATCTTACCCCAGTATTGAAAGCATCTGAAACACTGGGAAAGGTGATCAAAAAGGGCGATTATGTCGTGTTTGAATCTACTGTATATCCTGGCTGTACCGAAGAAGATTGCTTACCCGTGATTGAAAAAATATCGGGATTGAAAGCAGGTGTCGATTTTAAATATGGCTATTCCCCAGAAAGGATAAACCCAGGTGATAAAGTGCACACGCTAGAAAATGTTGTGAAGGTTGTTTCTGGTTCCGACTCAGAATCATTAGACGTAATTGCCAAAGTATATGAGTTGGTAGTTAAAGCAGGTGTTCATCGTGCATCGTGTGTAAAAGTTGCGGAAGCTGCTAAAATTATAGAAAATACTCAGCGTGATTTGAATATAGCATTGATGAATGAATTGTCTGTTATTTTTGATAAAATGGGCATCAATACATATGAAGTTTTGGAAGCTGCTGGAACGAAATGGAATTTCTTAAAATTTTATCCTGGTCTAGTAGGTGGTCATTGCATCGGTGTGGATCCTTATTACCTTACTTACAAATCTTCCCAGTTGGGTTACAACTCACGCGTGATATTGGCAGGAAGAACGATAAACGATGAGATGGCTGCTTATGTGGCAAAGAAAACGGTGCAAGCTATCATTAAATCGGGTGCCAATATTGGAGCATCCAAGGTATTGATAATGGGTTGTACTTTTAAAGAGAATGTTTCGGATATTCGCAACTCGAAAGTTGCAGATGTGGTGAAAGAACTTCAGGGCTATAATGTAACGGTACACGTTACAGATACGCACGCAGATTCCGCTGAATTGCTGCACGAGTACGGCTTTGGGCTTGAAACTGAAATTTCACGCGATTACGATGCCGTAATTGTAGCTGTCAATCATACCGCATATTTAGAGTTTGATGAAAATTATTTCCTTTCCATTGCAAAACCAAATGCTTTGTTGGTCGATTTGAAAGGTATTTATAAAGAAAAAATTAAGCAGCTAAAATACTGGAGTTTATAAATTCATGAGTTTATTTCACACTAAAGATATTAGTCAAAAATCGTTTTTAATAACAGGTGGTGCTGGCTTTATTGGCTCGCATATTGTAGATTATTTACTAAAAAATGGTGCAGGAAAAGTGCGCGTTTTGGATAATTTGTCTACTGGTTTGCAATCGAATATTGATTTATTTTCCAAGCATCCCAATTATGAATTTGTTAAAGGTGATGTCAGGAAATATATTGATTGTTTAGCTGCTTGCGATGGTATAGATTTTGTAAGTCATCAAGCAGCATTGGGTTCTGTGCCGCGTTCTGTAAATGATCCAATAGCGAGCAATGAAGTGAATGTAACAGGAGTTCTGAATATGCTGACAGCTGCCAAAGATGAAAATGTTAAAACTTTTGTGTATGCATCTTCATCGGCGGTTTATGGCGATGAACCAAATTTGCCAAAAGTAGAAGAACGTATTGGCAATCCACTTTCGCCTTACGCTGTTACAAAAAAAGCAAATGAATTGTATGCCGATGTTTTTTACAAATTATATGGCATGAACATTTTGGGCTTTCGATATTTTAATGTTTTTGGTGCACGCCAAGACCCTAACGGTCCTTATGCTGCAGTGATGCCATTGTTTGTAAGTGGCATCATTAATAATACTCCGGTTTATATTAACGGTGATGGTGAGCAAACACGAGATTTTACCTATGTAGATAATGCAGTGCAGATTAATATCAAAGGAATGTTGAACGAGAATCCTGCTGCTTTTGGACAGGTATATAATGTAGCTGTTGGGGAAAAATTTTCGGTCAACTATTTGTACAACGCCATACGTGAATTATTAAATATACCCCACGAAGCAACTTATAGACAAGAGCGCGAAGGCGACATTCGCAACTCGCTTGCTGATATTTCCAAAGCTAAAAATCTACTTGGATATGACCCTAAATATCGTTTTGAAGATGGCTTGAAACTTACGGTGGATTATTTTCGAAAATTGAATTAATAAACTGAATCCTATTTACGTTTGTTTTTATCTTGAAATGATGAAAGTAGTTATTCAGCGTGTTTCTGAGGCAGTTTTATCTATAAATAGTAATGAACAGAGTACCATTGGAAAAGGCTTAGTTGTTTTGCTTGGCTTAGCTATTTCGGATACTGTAAGTGATGCCGATTGGCTTTGTAAAAAGATAATTTCTCTTCGTATTTTTGGCGATGAAAATGGGTTGATGAATAAGTCTATTTTAGAAATTGAAGGTGACATTTTATTAGTTAGCCAATTTACACTTATTGCCGCCTATAAAAAAGGTAATCGTCCGTCATTTATCAATGCTGCTCGTCCCGAACAGGCTATACCTTTATACGAATATTGTATCCAAAAATTAAATGAACTATTAGGTAAAACTATCTCCACTGGCGTGTTTGGTGCCGATATGCAAGTTTCATTAACCAATGATGGTCCCGTAACAATAGTAATGGATTCTCAAAATAAAGAATAGATAATGCTCGATGATAACCATTTTATGAAAGAGGCGCTACGCCTTGCCCATTTAGCCTATGATGCAGGAGAAATTCCTGTGGGTGCAGTAGTAGTTTGGGGTGAAAAAATTATCGGTAGAGGGTATAATCAAGTAGAGCAATTGTGCGATAGTACCGCACATGCTGAGATGCTGGCTATCACGGCTGCTTGCAATACGATAGGTGCAAAATATTTGATGGAAGCCACGCTTTACGTCACACTAGAGCCTTGCCTGATGTGCGCTGGTGCTGCTTTTTGGAGCAAAGTTGGTCGAATTGTTTTTGGCGCTTCAGACGTCAAAAATGGCTACAAACGCATTGCTGGAACTCAAAATCCGTTCCATCCAAAAGCATCAATTTCTTATGGCATTTTGGAGCAAGATTGTGCACAACTTATGAAGGATTTTTTTGCCGCAAGGCGATAGAGCAATAGATAGATTTTATTTATTTTTTTCTACCCTTTTTATTTACTTCTAAAAACATGTCAAGTGCAGCAGCCATAGATGGTGCTCCAGGAGACGGAGCAGCCATATCTAATCTCAAATTTGCGTCTAGTATCGCTTTTGCAGTTGGTGTGCCAAAGGATGCAATAATGGTGTCCCCTTGATTGAATTTAGGAAAATAATCAAACAATGTTTGGATACTCAATGAACTGAAAAATAGCAACAGATCATACTTCTTTTTCATCAGTACTTTAATATCGTTGCTTACAGTGCTATATAGTGTTGCCTCCGAAAATGAGATTTTATTTTTTTCCAAAAATAGTTGAATCTCACTCTTCCCGTTATCTGCTGTTGGCAGTATATAATGCTCTTTGTGCTTGTGTTTTGCAATCACTTCTAATAGCCCATCTGTAGTGCCATCTGCGCTGAAAAATACTTTTCGCTTCCTATACAAAATATATTTTTGTAGGTATAAAGCAATTGCTTCTGAAGTGCAAAAATATTTCATGTCTTGCGATATTTTAAGTTTTATCTCATCGCAAATTCTAAAAAAATGTTCTACCGCATTTCTACTTGTAAATATAATTGCTGAATGGGCAGCAATATCTACCTTCTGTTTTTTAAAATCGCGCCCATCTATGCCTTCTAGTTTTACAAATGCGAAAAACTCAATAAGTACATTGTATTTTTTCGCTATTTCAAAATAGGGTGATTTTTCCGTTTCGGGCTTGGGCAAAGTAACTAATACGGAATGAACCTCCTTTAATGGTTCATTCACTTTGACGGTGGATTTTTTGGGAGCAGTTTCAACTTTTGTTTTGGTTGGAGAAGCTACTTTGGCTGGTGCTTTTTTTACTGCTTTCTTTTTGGGTGCTGCAACTACTTTCGCCATTTGTTAATTAAGACTGTAACGTGTTTAGGTATACGTTTATGAGGTTTATTAATGCTTATAATAGCAGCATTACTATCTTCAAAATCACTACCATAGGTAATATTTCGAAAGCGCAAAGGTACATAAAAAAATGAAACACACTATTTTGGAAAATTTGAGCTAAAATACTCCAAGACCTGAAGTATCTATTTACAAATAACAGTATTAGAATCACCGCAGAAATTACTACTAAGGTGAATCGAAACTTTAAATCTAAAAAAGCAAAACCCACAAGAAAGGGTAAAAGTGTTATTCCGATAATTTTATTTGTAAGAAACACATTGAAATTGTATTGTTCGGCTGCTTGATCTTTATTAAATGTCCAACCTGCAAATTGCACGAAAAGATATTTGCCTGCATATACAAGCACAGTGCCTACTGTAATAAGGCCAATGGCAAGGCCGCTAGGAATACTAGCAAAACGCCAATCTACATTGATGGTTATTAAATAGTAGAAGTATATGCCTATTACAATGGTTGACAACAAGTTCATCAGCAAATTGGCTATTGCTGCTGATTGTATTAGCTCTTTTATTTGGCGGCTGCCTAAGGTAGGGTTAATAAATGCACGCCATACGTCATTAAAAAATTTAGGATTGTTTGTTTTAAACAGCCCCCAAACGCCTAGCAATAAAAGCAAGAAATAAAAATCACTTGTGTCGTTATGTACAATTCTTTTTGGGGTAATATATTGTCGAGTTGGTTTTTTTTCTGTTGCTAAGGCCATTACTACTAGGCTGTCAACAAATTTTTGATTAATGGTTTCATTCTCTATTTGGCCCACAATCACAGCATATTTTGAAATATTTACCTGTGCAAAAGTGTGTATCGGGAGGCTTGCCGAACAAAACAATAAAATTAGAAAAAATAAAACACGCATATTCCAAGGCAAAGGTAATTGTTTCGGATTTTGGGCATAAGCTTTTTTTGCAATTCCCTGTATTTTTAAAACAAAGAAAGGTAGCCAAATGTTATTTTAGATTCTCTAAACCGTAAGGCTTGAAAATCGCTACGGCCAAAGGCAAGCGCAATGGAGAAAATACCCGATTTGGTTTCTAAACTAGTGCCCACCCCAAAACCATTATAAAAACCGCTGCGTTCAAAATTTTGGTATTGGGATTGTACCCAGCCATTATCACTAAAAAGGTAGGCGTAAGAATTGCCACCCATTCTGAGTCTTAGTTCGGTAACACTTATGTGGTATTGATTTGCAAAAATACTTTGCTCATCAAAGCCTCGTAAAAGTTTGAAACCACCAATAATAAATAGCTCATTTCTAAAAATCCTTGCCCCAGCAACATAGCCTCCCAGATAGCCAATTTTCAGACAAAAATTTTTCCCTATTGGTATGTATTGGCTTACTTTGGCTACTAATTGATATTGATTATTTTTGGTGCGCATGCTATCATAAAGACTGCTGAAATTAAAGCCTGTTACATCTTTCAACCCTGTTATTGCATTATTCTCAATTATTTTTCGCTGAAGTGCTGTTACATTTATTTGTACATCAAACCCTTTTCGGGGATTGCTGCGCGAGTCTAAATGTCTGCTCTCTAATGCTACCCCTATACCACTAGCTTTGGCATCTATATTTGCGGGTAGTTGGCGTGTGTTGATAATAGCGGCACTGTCTATTTCTATAATCCTATTGCTTGTAGATTGGTAATAAACCTTCAATAAATCTTTGGTAGACAACTGATATCGGAGTCCTGACTGAAAGCTGATTTTGCGAAATTGTAAGTTGCTGGTAAAGAAATCGAAATGCGCATCGGTGCCGATAGGAGATTTGGCTATATACGGAAGCTCAAAATCTGCTTTGATTCTTGGGGATTTTACCTGTAGGTTTTGATAGCTGGCGCTTATAGATTCTCCGTAACCTAAAAAATTTTGTAGCGCAAACTGAACATCTGCAGTAAGTAATAATTTTTGTGCTTCAATATTATTGGGCATCAAGCCTAGTATGGCATTTAGTTGGTTGGCTTTTTTTTCTTTTAAGAATAGGTTCAGTCTCGTGTCTTTTGGTCTAAATTGTATTTGCCAAGGCATAGATTCTTGCAGAAAGGGCAAGTCTTTGAGTCTACCACTTATATTTTTCATTTTTTTTTCATCATAATCTTCTCCCTTTTTTATATCGAGGTATCTATGAATAAAGGCATTGGTTATTTTTACTTCTCCTTGTATAATAATACTGTCAATGCTTCTTTTTTCGGCCATATCAATATTTAACGTTGCCGATATTTTATCGTTTGCTACGATTATTACGTTACTGAGCCATATTATTGCGAATGGATGTCCACTTTGTTCGCAAGCATTTAGTATTTTTTGGCTCATTGCTGCAAGCGCAGCGGGGTTTACTGCTTTGTTGGTAAATAACAAAGGGTTGATACCCGATTGTAATAAAATACCCTTGGGTATCTGTGAGCAGTTTACCTCTGCCCAATTATACTTGGTGCCTTTAAAATAATAAACATCATATTGGTCTGTGCTGATACCAATACTATCAATAGAAGCTGCTAAGTAGCCTTCTGATTGTAATTTGGGAAT
>JADLEN010000179.1 GCA_020846105.1 Chitinophagaceae bacterium
AATACCAGTATGCAAACCAATAAACCAAGGGTAATTGGCGCAATCTTATTGAGCTTTTTTGTTCTTATCCAATCTAATAATGACTGCAGGCCCCAAGGGGCAAAAACGAGTAAGCCTGTAAGCCATTTATTGAGTATTGCACAACCTGCAAACAAGCCTATAAGCACCACCCATCGCCAAGACGTTTTGTAAAGATATTCTGCATAGGCCCAGAAAGACGCTAAAACATAAAAGCCAAAAGCAATGTCGTTATGATCCATCCCTTCTCTGCCAGAAATAAGGTTGAGGTAATAGTTGGAGCAACACAACAACAAGCCTGCTAATACTGCACTTAACTTATTGGCAGTGGCCAATATGCAGATGCGATAAACCATCAGGATCATTAATGAACCCATAAGTACGCTTGGTAGGCGCATAGCCAATTCTGAAACGCCAAAAAGCTTCATAGAAAAAGCCATCTGCCACAAAAACAATGGTTGCTTATGTAGCCACACATGATTAAATGTCCAATTGTATTGGTCGGTAGCAAAATATTGATGCACATAAAGCATTGGCTTCAATGGGTGCTGTATCATATTCTTTGCTACCAAAGCATGATACTTTTCGTCCCATTCATGCAGCATCGGGTCTAGCATTGCCATATAAAGCCGCAATGCGAGACCAATTAAAAAAACAATTATAATGTGATAATGCTCTTTTATTCTATTAAAAAGGGGCAAATGAAATGAATCCTTCTTTTCTCTTAAAATAATCAAATAATTAGTTTTTAATAACCTTAAAATTACATTTCCAATTTCCAACAATTATTTCAACAAAATATAGACCCGAAGATAGGTTTGAAAGATCAAATTTACGCATTAGCTTCTTTTCTCCGTTAAAATTGATCGTAGGCTTGCTATAAGCTAAATTCACTGATACGCAATCTTTCAAAGCAATTCTCCTTGTCCCCTTCCCCATTCCAAAAGTCAACACTCAAAGTGTCAAATTGCTCTTTAGGTATCTTGAGGTCTAGAAATAGTTCACGAGTGTCAAAATCACCTAAAAATCTATGAACCCGAATCATTCTTGTCTTGAATGCTTTATCTCCAGATTTGAATGTCACAATAAATTGTGGCATCTTCCAAACATTCCATTCTTTTTGCTTTGACTTAAAAATGGCGGTGACACGCACCCAACTTTTATCATCACCTGTTTTATGATATGGCAAAGAAAGAGCATGGATATTCTGCACCTCTTTGCCAATACAATATTGAACCCCAGTAGTGTCGGTATATAGCATCCGGAACTGGGACGGCTCCTGTTCGGGCAGCTCGTCAGTGTCTTTTAGTTTTTGGTATTTTTCTGGCAAAGACCATTTTCCTACCATCTTCCAATAATATTCTTTGGTGGTACAAAATGCATCTACCAAGCCGTCCTTGCTATGCGCCTGATAAGTCCACCAAATATTGAGATAAACAAACAGCAGCACTAGTGGTATCAATACCCATTTTATGAGCTTCTTACTCAAGACCAGCTCTACCAAGGTGGCTAAAGTAAAAAGCAAGACAGGATAACTCTGAATCATAGCTCTGCCACTAAAACCGCCATAATCCCAAATGTCCCACGCGCTTACGATGTAATAATTGAGTGTAAAAAAAGTCATAACTGCCCACCTGTTTTTGCCATATTTTGGATATAAAAAGTAGCCAACAAAACAGAAAATCATCATCGGAGTGTAGCGCAGCCAACCCGCCTTGTAAGACCAACTATAGACAAAGGCATGAGGCCTTTTGAAGTTAAAGCTTTGCCCTTGATAGCTATAAACTATCCAATGGCCCGAGACATAATGCCAATAAAACAATTGGATAGACAAAACAGAAAAGATGCACGCAAATACGATCAATAGCAATGCTTTCTTTTCGTAAAACAAGTAAAAACGCTGCTTAAAATCTTTGACAGATTCTATCCCCCATAACATTGGGATTAGGATAGCTATAATTTCTGTTGGCCTGATGAGGGTAACCATTCCTAGAAGCAAGCCAAGTCTTATCGCATATTTGCGGCTAAAAGTTTTATAGAAATAGTGGGTGTTGAGTAAGATAAAAACATACAGTGTAAACAACCAAGAATGAGACATGCCTATATCTATGGCAGCGTAATTGAGATAATTGGAGCCCCATACGAGTAAAAATAATACGATTGCCACAACCGTATCTGTATAATACAAAAGCAACAATTTTCGTAGATAATACAACCCAATAAATGAAAAAAGCAAGCCCCATAGTTGTAAAGAAAGCTTGTAAGGGATAGAGAAGCCATCTGCATCATAACCGCCTACTATCAACGCGGCACAATGCCCCACAACAAAGGCGGGGGCATACATGATGGCCATACCCGACGTATATTTAAGCACATAATTGCCCGACTGTTGGTGCTCAAAACCATGCTGAAAATTATCAGTGGACGAAGCCTTGTATTTTTGCAATATACTATCCTTAAAGGCCTGATGCTTGATATCTTGGAATATAAAAAGTGAAGGCAAATACCAATAATAGCCTTCTACATCATATGCAATTGTCGATTCGGTATGCTCTTTTTGCCACCTTGGGTAAAAAACCAAACTGCTATAGCTCATTAGGCTATAGCAGATAATTAAAATAAAAAAAGATGGGCTTATTTTGTATTTACTCATTTTTAATACGCTTAATGATTCTTGAGTTTCTCGTATCAGAAATACCAATTCAAAAAGAAATACCCTCATTTCAAAAACTATAAAATCTTTGCTAACAACATACTTCTATTTCTCAATAATTTTAGAGCCTTTCACAGTGCTTTGCAATTGCTGTATGGTACGCTGCATCGCATCATTGCTGCCGTCAAGAAATATGGTATTGCCCTTGCCATTTTCGGCAAAGTGCTTTATGGCATCTGTCCACATAGAAAATAGTATGAATGACGCGTCTAGCTTTGCAGACTCCATTTCGCGAGCTGCTTGTGCCATACCACGTGCCACTTCTTCGCGGAAGAGCGCCACACCTTCACCACGCATTTTCGCGGCAAGCTTCTCTGCTTCTGCCGATATTTTAATGGCATTACCATCTGCTTCGGCGGCTTTTGTCTTTGTAATAAGCAGTGCTTGGCCTTCATTTTCGGCAGCAGCTTTAAGGTTGTTTGATGCTACTACCTGAGCCATGGAGCGCATAATAACTTCGTCAAAATTGATGTCGTTGATTTGCAAATCGAGCAAATGGAAACCCCATTCTTCCAATTGGCTATCAAGCTGTTCTTTTACGTGCATTATTATTTCGGTACGCTGTTGCAATATTTCGCTTTGCTTTTTGGTAGCCACAAATGCACGTACAGAGCCTTCTACAGAGCGCACAAGGGCTTGGATAAAATTGCGTTCGTCTACAAATTTGAACGCCACATTTTGAATCGTATTGTCGTCTTGGTTCAAAACCGCATACAGCATCATTGCCGAAAAATTAACGTTGGCTTGGTCTTGGGTTATAGCCTGAAATTGAAGCTCCATTGAGCGATTTTGGATAGAGATTTTTTTATAAATCCTTTCTATCAGTGGTATACGCACACTTAGCCCCGGACGGAGAATTCTTCTATACTTACCAAAAATAGTAATGACAGCTACACTGCCTTGGTTTACGGTTACTAATCCGCTGAGGATAATGATTACTAATACTGCTAGTAAAATGGGAAATGCCATAAAAAATTGATTTAATTGCTCTCGATATTTTTAACGAAATTTGAATCTTTAAATGTACTCTTATTTTGGCTACCGCAAAAAAAATATTAAAACTAGATACACTAATTATTGAAGACAATTTCTTTGAAAATGCAGCACTAGTGGGCATCTCTAGCGATAAGCCCATCTATACCCTTTGCGAAATCCTCAACGAAGCTTTCCTACTTTCCTTTGAGCGCCAGCCAGGCTTAGATGTGCAAGTGGGTATCAAAAAAAACCAATCCTTTTCTTTTGCTGTTTACCAAAGTGCCTTAGAAAAGTCGGCTTATAGTTTTAATCTGTACAAGCTACAGTCCAACAATATCAGCCTGCTACCCGGCCTCAAAAACATAGATTATCTATGGCTTATCAATGGTGAAGACCTTATGGATGCCGAAGACCTAGCTATGGTATACCTCAAGGCATTGCGCAGCATGCCCGAAATACAGTTTGC
>JADLEN010000180.1 GCA_020846105.1 Chitinophagaceae bacterium
AAGCCCTTTGAAATTTCAGTTAATGATTGCATCTTCTAGAAAAAAACATTTTTTAATAGCCTCAATTTTATTTTCATTTTGCACAAAGGCTACGCATGCGCAATGCTGGGAAAGTGTTGCTGCGGGCATATTTCATACTGTTGCTTTTACAGACAGCCTCTACCTTGTGGGCGACAACCATTATGGGCAATTAGGTAATGGCACCAAAATAGGTACCGACACTTTTGGCCGCATTGACAATAATACTGACTGGGCAATGATAGCGCCAGGTGCTTTTCACAACTTGGCAATAAAAACCGACGGCACTCTGTGGGCTTGGGGCAAAAATTTTACAGGCCAACTAGGCAATGGCACTATATTGGATGCACTCACACCTATACTTATTGGCAGCGACAAAGACTGGCTTTTCGTAGCAGCTGGTGTAGATCATAGCGCTGGCATCAAAACAGATGGCAGCCTTTGGACTTGGGGTTGGAATCTGTTTGGACAATTGGGCGATGGTACCGAAATAAATAAATATACGCCAACACAAGTGGGAACGGATAAAGATTGGCTGAACGTCAGCTTTGCCAATGGGCATTCAATAGCACTTAAAAAAGACAGTAGCTTATGGGCCTGGGGCGAAAACACCTACGGCGAACTAGGCTTGGGCAGTACCACCAACAAAAACGTGCCAACACAAGTAGGTTCTGATAAGGATTGGATAGCTATCAATAGTAAAGAACGAAGCTCTTATGCGCTCAAAAAAAATGGCACACGCTGGGGCTGGGGCAACAATTTTTACGGACAAATGGGCACCGGAAATACCACAGGCATGAATGTACCTACAAGGCTAGACACCATAACCCAATGGACAAAAATTTCTGCAGGTTTTGGCCATTGCATATACATGAAAAAAGACGGCACTATTTGGAGCAGCGGCTCTAATGACCATGGGCAATTGGGCATTAATACAACAATACCCTATTTCTTGCGCCTTAGCCAAATAGGTTTCGACAATACTTGGGTAGACATTGCAGGCGGTGGCGATTTTTCTTATGCACTCAAAAGCGATGCAACTTTATGGTCTTGGGGCGAAAATAGAAATGGCGCGTTAGGCTTGGGCACAAGTACTGATGAGCTAGTACCTAAACAAGTGCCTTGCCCCAAAATACCCGATTTGAAAATAGATGCACAAACAAATTCAACAAGCAGCCATTACCCCAATCCCGCAAATGATTTTATATTTTTCAGCTCGCCCGTTTCGTTGGTAGAGGTTACTAGTATAGATGGCAAAGTACTACTGACAAATACAAATACAAACGCTATCTCAGTTGCCACAATTACAAGCGGTATTTATATCCTAAAATACTTGGGTATAAACAATATTTTGGTGGTCGAAAAATTTGTAAAACAATAAAGCCCAAACAGTATCTCGTTCGGGCTTTATCGGTACATTTTTTTACAGTATTTTATGCTAGTCTATCAAATCGACACTTCTTGTAACAAACGCTGTCAAATCTGCACCAGTAAGCATTCCTTGCGATAGCAATGCAAGGTCAAATGCTTGGCGTGCAAGTCTTTTTTGCGTGTCTTCGTCGGTAGTTTCTAGCATGCGCTTAATGAGTTTGTGGTTGCCATTTACCGATACTTTGTAGTTGTCGGGAAGGTTGCCATAAAATCCCATCATTCCGCCACCGCCCATTTTGCTCATATCTTTCATACGGCGCATAAACTCGTCCATTGTAATAGTTACGGGCATTTCCTCAGGGCTCAAGCCTTCAATGGTTACATTCATTGATGTTTTGTTGATAGCTTTATCAAACAATTCTTTCACCGTTTTGCTTTCGCCTTCGCTCAAAACCGACTCTATTACCACGTCTTTTTCTACCAACTTGTCTATCACGTCCGAGTCTATTCTTTTTAGTTGGGTTTTTTCCAGCTTTTGCTCCATTTGCGATATGAAATGGTTGTCTAGCGGGCCATCCATCAATAATACATCATAGCCACGCTTCTCTGCACTAGCTATAAAGGAGTGGTGTTTGGCAGCATCACTGGTATAGAGATATATGGCGTTGCCCTCTTTATTTGTTTGCTCCGCTTTTACTTTTTCGGCATATTCACTCATAGTAAAATGCGCACCATTCACGTTACCCAACAAAACAAAATCTTTGGCTTTATCATAAAATTTTTCATCGCTTACCATTCCGTATTTGATAAACAAACCGATGTCTTTCCATTTTTCTTCAAATGCAGTACGATCTTCTTTAAACAGCTCTGAAAGTTTATCAGCTACCTTACGCGTAATGTAATTGTTGATTTTTTTCACGTTGCCATCTGCCTGCAAAAAGCTTCGCGAAACATTCAAAGGTATGTCTGGGCTATCTATAACACCATGTAGCAACATCAAAAATTCAGGAACAATATCCTTTACCTCGTCTGTTATAAACACTTGGCGGCTAAACAACTTTATTTTGTTGCGCGAAAGCTCCAATTCGTTTTTCACCTTCGGGAAATAAAGCACACCGGTAAGGTTGAACGGGTAATCTACATTGAGATGAATCCAAAATAAAGGCTCTTCGGAAAATGGGTACAACTCACGGTAAAAATTGAGGTAATCTTCATCATTAAGCTCACTCGGAGATTTGGTCCAAATAGGGCTAGTGTTATTGATAATATTATCAACGGTTACTTCTTTGTATTTAGGCTTACCTTCTTCGTCTTCACCGTCTGGCTCACTTTCTGTACGCTCGCCAAACTGTATAGGGATAGGCAAAAACTGGCCATATTTTTTAAGAATTTCGCTCAATTTTCCTTCTTCCAAAAAGTCGGCACTTTCTTCATTAATGTGCAATACAATGTCCGATCCACGTGTTGTGCGGTCTCCAGCAACAAGTTCAAAAGACGTGCTGCCATCGCATATCCAGCGTGCAGGCTCAGCACCTTCTTGGTAAGACAAGGTGTTGATTTCGACCTTATCGGCTACCATAAAAGCAGAGTAAAAACCAAGTCCAAATTTGCCTATAATTTCATTTGCATCTTTGGCTTCTTTAAATTTTTCCATAAACTCGGTAGCACCCGAAAATGCTACTTGATTGATGTACTTTTTAATTTCTTCGGCCGTCATACCTATACCCATGTCGCTAATGGTAATGGTTTTGGCTTCTTTGTCTAGCGATACGCTTACTTTCAAATCGCCCAAAGCAGCATTATACTCGCCAAGAGATGCAAGTCTTTTAATTTTTTGACTTGCGTCTACAGCGTTGCTCACCAATTCTCTCAAGAAAATTTCATTGTCAGAATAAAGAAATTTTTTGATTATTGGGAAAATATTCTCGGTGTGGATGGAGATGGTGCCTTTTTCTTGTATCATAAAATTATTGTTTTTTTGTTTGTTGCTTTAATATTTACAAGCATTATACCAAAGCTGCTTTTCGGGACAAAATGTCAGCACTTTTTATAGTCATAAGACAAAGCGACTTTTTTATCACTCGAAAAAACAAACCAATAACAGTACAAATCGTATTATCAAAAAATATTGGCAATTATAATTTCTATCTTTGAAGCATTCTTTATTGCTTGGAAAGGCCAAACAAAAATTGAACATTTTGATGAAATTTATAAACACCGTAAAACTTTTTTTAAAACAAAAACTTGACCTCATACACAATGAGCGGGTCAAAAAAAACCTGCTCAATGCGTTACCTTTTTGGCTAGGTGCCCTAATAGCAGGTGCTGTAGCGGTATTGTACGCACAACTATTTGCTTGGGCAGAGCATGCTACACACTATATCTACCACCAAGCGTCTTGGTCGTTTTTTATTATTTCGCCAATATGTTTTGTAATAGCTTGGTGGGTGGTAGTCAAATACGCTCCTTTTGCTCGTGGTAGTGGCATACCCCAAGTGAGTGCGGCAATAGAGCTTTCCTCACCAAAGCATCACATTGCCATTAAAAGCCTTTTGAGTTTGCGTGTTATTTTTATCAAAGTAGTATCTAGTTTGGTAATGGTTTTTGGTGGCGGTGTTATTGGCCGCGAGGGACCAACTATTCAAATTTCTGCTGCAATTTTTAAAAAAATAAACGACTACCTGCCAGATTGGTATCCCAAAATTTCTAAACAAAACATGATTGTGACTGGTGCTGCTGCGGGCTTGGCTGCGGCATTCAATACCCCACTTGGCGGTATTGTATTTGCTATTGAAGAGCTCACCAAAACACATTTTAGCTTTTTTAAGTCGGCATTGCTTACAGGGGTAATTATTGCAGGGCTTACGGCGCTAAATTTCCTGGGCCCATACTTATACCTTGGCTACCCTTCATTGGAAGGCGTAGGCAAAATGGTGGTATTTCCGATACTTATTGTAGCTATTGTGACAGGTATAATAGGTAGCGCGACAGGAAAGATAATACTCACTATTTTCAAAAAAAAGAAGGCACTTACAAAGCAATACCAGCAACTATTATTTGCAGCCACTTGCGGCCTAGCCATTGCTGCGCTTGCCTATTGGGTCGATAGCTCGGTATTTGGCTCCGGCAAAGAAATAATGACCGAAACGCTTTTTAGCCACAACAAAAACGTAGCTTGGTATGTACCTATATTGCGCATTTTAGGCAGTATTATTTCCTTTTCGGTGGGTGCTGCAGGTGGTATTTTTGCACCATCGCTCAGTGCGGGTGCTAGCATCGGTTCCTTATTTGGCGGCTGGTTTCAGCTATCCGAGCCTGCTACCAACCTTATTATCCTTTGTGGAATGACTGGTTTTTTGACCAGCATCACCCGTAGCCCATTTACATCTTCGATACTGGTGTTAGAAATGACCAATAGCCACAACGTTATTTTTTACATAATGCTCAGTGGACTACTAGCCAATCTTGTAGCCAATATGGTAAGCCGTACATCATTTTACGACCATCTTAAAGAACAATATATACACGAGGTAAGAACTATGCAAAACAAACCCACAAATAATAAAGAAAAGCCTGAAGACAATGAACTAAAAGGTAGTGTGAGCGCTGATTAGAGTAATTCTCTATGGATATTGATATACGAATTTTGTTTTTTTTAGTATTTTACCCAACCACTCTTTCATAGTGTGCGTCTTACAATAGCATCACAACGAAAAATGAAATGAAAAAACTAGCCCTATTATTATTCACTTTTCAATTTTGTTCTAGCCTTTTAAGTTTTGGGCAAAACGAAAATAATATTTGGGCATTTGGCTCAGGCAATGGCATTGATTTTAATGTTAGTCCACCAGTAGTTATTGGCACAGCCATATCTTCTGTAGAAGGTGCAGCAAGTGTATGTGACGCATCGGGTAATTTACTTTTTTACTCCAACGGCATTACGGTTTGGGACAATACTAATACCCCCATGCCCAATGGTAGCGGGCTGTTTGGAGCGCCTTTAAGGTCAGCAACACAAGGTGTAGCCATTGCGCCTGTAGCAGACTCGCCAAATTTGTATCTTCTATTTTCGTTAGAAGAACAATCGACCACTAAAACCGGAAGATTTTGGTATTCGGTGGTAGACATGAGCCTGAATGGAGGCAAGGGTGATGTTGTGAGTACTAGAAAAAACATACTTGTAGGGGCTAACATGTCTGAAAAAATGATTACCGCACCTGCTTGTAATGGCGTTTGGTTAATTACCCATCATTTGGACAGTGCAATATTTTATGCCTACAAAGTGAATGCACTTGGGACATTAGACCCCCCTGTTATTTCGCACACTGCAGGCCACAACATTCCTGAGAATTACTACATCGGTGAGATGAAACTTTCGCCAGACGAAACAAAAAT
>JADLEN010000181.1 GCA_020846105.1 Chitinophagaceae bacterium
AACAAAATATTTTGGATGATAGGCTTTGGAATGAATTACCGCATTACGATATTATTGTTTCCAATCCTCCCTATATTCCTCAAAATGAAGCCGCAGAAATGGACAACAACGTTACGAGCTACGAGCCTCATTTGGCGCTATTTGTAGCCGATACCGACCGGTTTCTTTTTTATAGAAAAATTGCGCAATTGGGCAAAACAAAACTAAAAGAAGGCGGTGCTATTTATTGCGAAATTCATCGCGATTTTCTAGAAGAAACTAAAGCTGTTTTTGAAGCTGAAGGCTATACCAATATTGAGCTTCGCAAAGACATGCACGACAATTGGCGGATGATAAAAGCTGCTTTTTGAACTATAGTATTTTTGCCCTTCTTATTTGTGTGAAATCTTATCCTGTTCTTTAACCACCTGAAAAACTAAATCAGTTTATTTAATTTTTAAAATTATTGGATTCAATCTTCTTTCCATTTTATCGGGTCCTATTCCTTTTATCTCATCAATGTAGATTACATCTTTGGGCTTTAATTTTCTGATTAACCTTTTTATTCGACCAGTTATTACATTGTTTGCTGTTAATGTTTTTTTCCCAATGTGTATGGTAAATGAAAGTATCCGAAAACCTTCTTTTGAAAAAACTAAACTATCAATTTTCAATAAATTTTCATTTGTAATTGTGTTATGCCTTGCACCCGGAATTAAAATATGAAATTCATTTTTTTTATTTTCTTTTATTTTAACCAAACGATCATTGAAATCTACCATTTGTAATTTTCCTTTCCATTTCAGGTCATAAACAAATTGCATATATCCATTTACCGTCCATCTTTGTACTAAATCAGTTACACCTTCAATAAATTCTGCTGTATCTTCTAAATGGTTGTCGAGAATTTCTTTGAGTATGCTTTCGTCTGCACCTTTCTGTGCCAAGCCTACAAATATTTGTGCACGAATTGCAGGAATTGAATCATCGGTATATTTTATAAGGCTTTCAATAGGAGAGTTTGACATCAAAAAATAGAAAGATTCGTCCGTTTCATCATCCCAAACCACTCTCCCTTTATTGCTATAATGTTCATCTTGCACATCATTTTTAAATCTTTTGAATAAAGAATCTGTTTCGGATTGTTGCGCATAACAATACTGAACAAAGAAAATTTGTAGAAAAAGTAAAAATCTAAATGATTTCTTTTGTAGCATAATGAAAGTTACTCCGCAATAAATTTTTCATACTGCTCCCCCACAAAGCTCCGCACCGCAGCATCAAACTCATTTTGTTGCCCTAATAAAAAATGAACTTCTATGGGCAAAACAATAATGGGGACAGGGATTTCTTTTAATTTCTTTTTGTGTAAAAATAAGCGTGTGGCATCCTTTTCGGTCGTAACGATTACACAATCATGATCCCAATTTTTGAGGGTGTCTTTTATCTCTTCAAAATTGCGTTCTGTAAAAAAATGATGATCGGGATAATCTAGCAAATGCACCTGCTCTGCTCTTTGTTTTAAATAGGCTACTAATGGCTCTGGCTTTGCAATACCCGAAATGAGCACTACTTTTTTTTGTGCAAAAGAAGCCTCATTTTGATTGCCCAATAAATAAGGTGCACCATATTTTATAAAACTAAAAAATACTTTTTGATGTGCTAATGGATTGATTTTGGCTTTTATTTTTTCTGCATCCTCGTTCGATAAATTTTGTGGGCATTTTGAAACGACAATTATATCAGCTCTATTATAAGCCCCTCTGCCCTCGCGCAATCTGCCATAAGGCAATATATAATCTTCGTAAAAAGGACTAGCAAAATCAGTAATCAAAATATTCAAGCCTGCTTTTACCGAGCGGTGTTGGTAGGCATCATCGAGCAGCACAATTTCTGTTTCGGGCCTTGCCATCAGTAGCGAGGGGATTCCCGTCATTCTGTCTTCTGCCACACTCACTGCTAGTTCTGGGAATTTCATGAAATATTGCATGGGCTCATCGCCAATTTTAAGTGCGTTTGTTTCAGCATCCGCTAGCATAAAGCCTCTTGTATGTCTTTTGTAACCACGGCTCATCGTAGCTACTTTATATTCGTATTGCAGCAAACGCACCAAATATTCAATGTGTGGCGTTTTGCCAGTGCCACCCACACTCAAATTTCCGAAAGCAATTAGGGGTATGTCAAACGAAACGGAAGAAATAAATCCCGAATCGTACAAACGATTGCGCAGCCAAACAATAGCGCCATATAGCAACGTAAAAGGCAATAGTAAATAGCGTAAAACTTGTTTTATCATTTGGTCTTTTTATTATTTATTGCTGTGGTATTCCAATACCCACTCCAGTATTTTTTCGTTGGGTTCAAAAGCTTTTAGTTTGTTTAAACCCAAATATTGAATGGCTGCAGCAATGATACTTTCTTTTTCAGTAGGGCTTTCTGCTTTTTGCATAAGCGCAAATGTACCCGTTTCTAACAAACAAGCTTCGGGTATCAAACCGATTACTTCGCTGCCGATTAAAGAAACGTTTTTTTCTTTTGCCAATGCTGCACATTTATTCCAAACCTGCAATGGCGATGTGGTTTTGTAATCCAACAAATTAAAAGAAACTTGGGCTTGCTCATAGTCTGCCATATACCATCCTATTGCCCTTAGTTTTGTCAAAGAATGTGAAGACTTAGCACTAGCGCGCATTTCAGCTGCCATCCACTCTGCTGTTTTGAGGTCTTTTGAATTTAAAGAAATATTGAAGGCCACCAAAATATCTCTTGCACCAATTACAGTAGCACCTGCTTTTTCATTCATTTCCTTGGGGCCAAAATCGGGTTGCCATTCGGGCAATTTCATTTTTTCTTTTATTCCTTCATATTGCCCTTTGCGTATTTGTGGTAATGCTTTTCTGTGTTTTTGTTGTTGACTATGTTCGTACAAATACACTGGTATTTGCAATTCGGTGCCAACCCTTTTTGCTAAGACTTGTGCACAAGCATCTGCTTCTTCCATCGTCATTCCTACAAGAGGTACAAATGGGCAAACATCTGTTGCGCCAACCCGGGGATGCACGCCTTTTTGTGTGCGCATATCCATATTTTCAGAAGCCACTTGAATAGCCCGAAAAGCTGCTTCTACAACCGCATTTGGCTCGCCGGCAAAAGTAAAAACAGTACGGTTTGCCGCAGGACTCACATCTTGGTGCAGCAGCCAAACATTGGGCACAGCGCTAATAGCAGCAGCTATTTTTTGCAGCGTTTCTGTATTATTTCCTTCGCTAAAGTTTGGAATACATTCGAGTATTTTTTTCATTGTACGTGTTACAAATTTGCGGCTTTTTGAAGGATAAATGAAAACAATTATTCCATAAAAAAGCCCACAATCACTTGTGGGCTTTTCATTCAATATTTCAGTGCAAATTATTTTGCTTGTTTAGCAATGTATTCTTTTATCCAAGCGGTAGTCATCGATTTTGGACGCTCTAATGGGAAGTTCAAAGCTCTATCCCAACAAAGACTTGCCAATACACCAAGCGCACGGCTCACACCAAACAATACGGTGTAGAAATCTTCTTCTACCAATCCATAATGCTTGAGCAAAGCACCCGAGTGGGCATCTACGTTTGGCCAAGGATTTTTGATTTTACCAGTAGATTCTAAAATTTGTGGTGCAACTTCGTACACATTCCAAACCGTTTTTACCGTTGGGTCTTCAGGGCAATGGGTTTTTGCAAATTCCATCTGCGCTACAAAGCGTGGGTCTGTTTCGCGCAATACTGCGTGACCATA
>JADLEN010000182.1 GCA_020846105.1 Chitinophagaceae bacterium
ATGCTCTACGCCAATGGATTGGACATTTTCAGGGCGTTTAAATAAAGTACAAAAACGATAAAAACCAAAAAGCTACGCGCAAGCGTAGCTTTTTTTATGGGTTTCTTATCCAAGAAGATTATTGAATTATTCCTTTTGTTTTTTTATGCTCAAACCTGTATCGCTTTTTTAAGACGACACCGATATTTAATAATTCAGCAACTCCTCTATCCGCTTCGCAACCTTATCGGCATTGGGTAGCATTGCTGCTTCCAAGCCCATATTCATGGGTACTGCCGGTAGGTCTAGCGCGCCAATGGTTTGCACGGGAGCGTCTAAGCTTGTGAAACAATTTTGGGCAATACGACCTGCAAGTGATTCGCAAAAAGAATTGTTTAGCTGCTCTTCGGTGAGTACAATGCACTTGCCGTGCTTGCGTACGGTGGCAAATACCAGCTCCTCGTCGCAAGGGTATATGGTGCGGAGGTCGATAATCTCTACTTGTCCTTCAAAGTTTTTGGCTGCATTCTTGGCCCAATACACACCCATACCGTAGGTGATAATGCAGATGGACTCGCCAGTGTCTAGCGCTTCTTTGCTTGGGGCCAGCACCACATTGCCTATGCCTAGTGGCAAAATATAATCAGCATCCGGCTCGGGCATACGCGCGTCTTCGGTGCCGGGCACTTTGCTCCAATATAGGCCTTTATGCTCTAGCATTACCACAGGATTACCGTCTAGCAGTGCGGCTTTCATCAAGCCTTTGATGTCGGCAACATTGCTGGGGTAGGCTATTTTTATTCCTTTGATGGTGGCCAAAGTACTTTCTACACTACCACTGTGGTAAGGGCCGCCACCACCGTAGGCACCTATGGGCACGCGCAGCACACAGCTCACAGGAAATTTACCACAGCTCAGGTAGCACGACTTGCTAATCTCTGTCACCAACTGATTGATGGCTGGGTATATATAATCGGCAAACTGTACTTCTACAATTGGCTTGAGGCCCAGGGCACTCAGCCCTATGGTAGACCCAATAATATACGCTTCTTGTATAGCAGTGTTGAACACCCTTTCATCGCCAAACTTATCGGCAAGGGTGGCTGCCTCGCGAAACACACCTCCAAGCCTACGCCCCACGTCTTGTCCGTAAAACAATGCGTTGGGGTATTCGTTCATTAGTTCTTCTATAGCGTGCAAGGCCGAGTCTACCATCATACTCTTTTCTTTGCCCTCGGGGTGGCGTGTGCCTACCTCTTTGGGGGCGCCCGATGGTGCAAACACGTGGTCGCTTACACTCGCTACGTCGGGCTCGGGTGCGGCTACTGCTGCGGCAAACTCTGCTGCTACATATTCCTTCTCCTCGGCTTCTATTTCGTTTAGTTGGCTTTCTTTTACGCCTTTGGCTAAAAGCTTTTTGCGCAGCTTCACCGCAGGGTCGCGGGCTATATGCTTGGCCATATCCTCGTCGCTGCGGTACCACTCTTTGCGCACGCCCGATGTGTGGTGCCCTAGTAGCGGCACCTTGGCGTGTACCAGTATAGGCTTGCGCTCTTTGCGCACCCAGTCTATGGTATATTCCATAGTCTTGTAGGCATCTTCAAAATTACTTCCGTCCACCTGCACGCGCTCTAGGCCTTTGAAGCCAGCGGCATATTCGTAGGCATCCATCGTGCGGGCTTCGTCGCCAGTTACAGATATGCCCCAATCGTTGTCTTGTACAAGGTATATAATAGGCAATTGGTGCAAGCAGGCAAACTGAAATGCCTCTGCCACCTCGCCCTCCGTCACACTGCCATCGCCTAGCGAGCAGATAACCACCGGTGGTATTTCGTAATCTTTTAGTTTTTGTGTTTCTTGGTATTTGATGCCCTGTGCAAGGCCCGTAGTAGGTATCACCTGCATACCCGTAGCACTGCTTTGGTGTATGATTTTGGGTAGCTCTTCTCTGCGGCTATTGGGGTGATTGTAATAAGCTCTGCCACCCGTAAAAGGGTCGTCGCCCTTGGCTAGCAACTGTAGCATCATATCGTAGGGGCGGTGGCCCATGCCTAGCATCAAGCTTTCGTCGCGGTAGTAGGGGCTCACCCAATCGTCTTTTTGTAGCAAGAAGCCCGCAGCCAGCTGTATAGCCTCGTGGCCGCGAGAGGTACTGTGTACGTATTTGCAAATTGGGCGGTTGGCTTCGTAAATATCTGCCATGGCCTGTGCCGTCATCATTAGGCGGTAGGCCCTTAGCATTGTTTCTTTATTGAGCATCAAAGTATTTTATAACCAAAAATAAGCCCCCACAAGGGGGCAAGGGAGGGCAAAAATAGCCAAAGCAAGCCAATAATAGTGTTATAAATAATCCACAACAAGGATAAAAAAGGAAAATGTGGGCGTGTCGCCGCCCCTCTACGCACATGCTAGCAAAGGGGCGGCGCCGGGCTGCTCTAGGCTCCGCTGCGCTGCGGCCCTTTGGGCTGGCTGCAAGGGCAGCCACCTGGCACATCCCTCACGCTTTCGTGGGTGCTACTTTTCGCGTGGCTATATTATTATTTCTGTCACAGCGTAGGGGCAGACCTATGTGTCTGCCCGCCTTGCTGGGCAAACACGCAGTTGGGCGAACACCCAACTACGCGTGTCATTGAAGCAAGAAGAAAGCGAAGCTTTTGACGACGCTTGCGACCGAAGGTCAAGCAATCTAAATAACAAACCACAATCCAACCACATGCTGTCACCCTGAGTATAGGCGAAGCCTACGCACGAAGTGCTCGAAGGGCAACAACACAAACCCACACCCAAGCTCCGTGCCCTTTGTGCAAAACTTAGTGTCCTTTGTGGTGGAGCTTTAGAAAAAACCACATGCGAAATTCCCCTCCAGAGTTTATACTGAGCGAAGTCGAAGTAGAGGGGTGTCCGCAGGACGGGGTGGTTGTACCCAACCACAACCCCACCACACGCTGTCATTCCGTAGGAATCTGTAGCGCTTATTGCACAACTAGCAACAGATCCCTACGCGATGACATTAGCGTGTAGCATTATTCTGTTTATTGTTTTTGTGTGGCAGTCAGGAGACCGCCTTTTAGCCACAACGTAATAGGCTTTGCTGCAAAAGGCTAGCGCCCATACTACGCCGAACAGCGACAGACTACGGCGAGCTGAGGCGAAAGCATTGCTTTTACTCTTTATAAAATTTTCCTACCCCCACTTTGTTCCGCTCCTTATCATACACTGCTATATAATACAAGCCACTACTTAGCTGCGCTACTGTTATTGGCTGCTGTGTAGCCACATTGTTTGTTTGCACCACTACTTGTCCGTAGGTATTGTATATCAGTAGCTCGCTAGCAGTTATAGGTAGGCTTATATATGTGCTGGTAGGGTTTGGGTAGATAGTCAATGCTTTTACTGAATTTTGCTCTTTAATGTTTGATGTACCAACGTAAAAGGTAGTGTCATGCTGATTCCAAAAAGTGTCTAATGCAACCACTCCTGTATCCCAACCAAACTGTGTGATATAATTGGATGAAACATTAAAATAATTAATACCACTATTGGTATTGGTATATTTAGCAGAATCGTAACTGGAGCTGCCAAATGCTGCCCAATAGCCTCTATGATCATAAATCGGTTTAATAAAAACGGTATCATTCGATATTACTGTATGTACCCATTTTATTTTTGGTCCAGAATGGGTACCTGAGCCAAAGGAAAAAAAGGAATGCAAATAAAATGTATAATCATTGCCCACATTGCTGTAGGAAAAGTAGGTTGCAATTATAGGTTGCGCATTAACCACCTTGTTTGTAAACAAGAAAATAACCATAATAATAAATAGTCTTTTCATAATCTTGATTTTTTAATCGTTAGCTGCTATGCAGCTAACGATTTGTGAATTTATCTTTTTTTCGCCGTTGTTGGTGTTCAGAAATTGTTTTTCACAATTTCCACCAACAACTATTTTAGCTTGTTGGTGGGCTATGCTTCATTGCTTGTACCTCAACACCAATCAAGGGCGAAAATTTCATTAACGCAAAGTTAGCAGCTATAGAAGTACAAGAG
>JADLEN010000183.1 GCA_020846105.1 Chitinophagaceae bacterium
GATGAGTGGAGCTTGTTTTTTCATTTCAATTTTAATTTACCACAAAGGGCACAAAGTTTTTCACCAAGAAACAAAGTAAAGGTTATTTTAACAATATTATTGTTGGAATAACAATGCATTTTCAAAATTTCAAATCAACGAATCTTCAAATCAAAATTATCTTTCCACCCAAGCCCCATTGTCTTTCAACAATTGAATTAACTCATCAACGGCTATTTCGCTCGGCACATTTTTCTTCACCACGTCCTTGTTTTTGTACAAAGATATTTTGCCTACACCACTGCCCACATATCCAAAATCGGCATCGGCCATTTCGCCCGGACCATTCACAATACAGCCCATAATAGCAATTTTCACCCCTTTGAGGTGGTGTGTGGCTTCACGAATTTTTGCCGTGGTTTCTTGCAAATCGAACAAGGTGCGCCCGCAACTAGGGCAAGAGATATATTCTGTTTTGCTGATACGCACACGTGTGGCTTGCAAAATAGAAAAGGCTGTATTGTTCGTAAATTGATTCAAATCTTTTACGGGCAAATAAGTTCTGCCTTTTGCTTGCACATCGTCCATCGTAGCGCTAGCAGCATATCCCAGACATATGCCATCGCCCAAACCATCGAGCAAAAGTGCACCGGTGTCGGTAGCTAGTTTCACCAAATGTTCATCGGGTGTATGCCCTGCACTATCGGCAATAATTACTACCGGGTTATCGATGTTTCTACTTTTCAATTCCACAAACATTCTACGGATACTTTGTACCACATTTTTGTTGGTACTACTGAGGCACAAAACCATTGAATTGTCTATATTTTCGAGCAAAGCAAGATTAGCATTTGTGGCATCATCGCTGTAGCAATCCATCATCACAAAGTTGAGTTGCGCACTTTTATTTTCAGTTGCGGCATATTCTTCAATATCAAAAATAGGAAGCACTTTTTGCAAGTCGGTATCGGGCTGTATAGCCGATGGATAAACGATAACACGCAAAGTACCTGGCAAAGCAAAGTCCGGAATTATTGAACCTGTAAACATAAAATCTGCTGCTTGGTCGCCAATATTCCATTTGTCAGTTGCCTCGTCGTAATGGTATCCTATGCTTTCGAGTGTTTTGGGTGTAATTGTTTTTTCTTTACTCAAATCGGCAATCACAACGGGCACTTGCCCAGCACCAATATTTTGCACAGCAAAAGATTTGCGACGATTGTAGGAAAATGGGTCGTAAGAAAGTTTATCGGTAGCTGGAATTGTAATTTTTTCTTGCGAAGGCAAATTGTATTTCTGTACAATATCTCGGCACACAGGAATTTCAAATTCGGGGTCTTCTGTAAGCGACACACGAATGGTATCGCCAATACCATCTTCTAGCAAAGAAGCAATACCAACGGCACTCTTGATGCGTCCGTCTTCGCCATCACCTGCCTCTGTAACACCCAAATGCAAAGGATAACATTCGCCAAATTCTTCGTCCATTTTTTGCACCAAAAGCCGATAAGCCTGCACCATCACTTGCGTATTGCTGCTCTTCATACTCAGCACTATTTGGTGGTAATTTTCGTCGCGTGCGATGCGCAAAAACTCTAGTGCTGACTCTACCATTCCGATGGGCGAATCGCCATAGCGGCTCATAATTCTATCGCTCAGCGAACCGTGGTTGGTGCCGATGCGCATAGCCGTTCCGTATTCTTTACAGATTTTTACTAAGGGTGTAAAACGTTCGCGGATGCGCTCTATTTCTGCAAAATATTCTGCGTCGGTATAATTAATAAAATCAAACTTTTTCTTATCCACATAGTTACCCGGATTCACACGTACTTTTTCAATTATTCGCGCAGCTATTTCCGCAGCATTGGGTGTAAAATGTATGTCGGCAACAAGCGGTGTATTAAAACCTGCAGCACGAATTTGTTTTTTTATTTCTGCCAAATTCTCTGCTTCTTTTTTACTTGGTGCGGTAATGCGCACAAGCTCTGCCCCAGCCTCTATACAACGGATGGTTTCGGCCACTGTAGCGGCTATATCCATCGTGTCGGTAGTGGTCATGGTTTGGATGCGAATAGGTTGGCTACCGCCAAGAAGCAAATCGCCAACAGCAATTTCGCGGGTAATGAGTCTTTTATACTGCGTGAGCGAGGGTGTATAATATTGAAGCATAAATGAGTATGAGTGGCAACAAAGGTAAGGCTTGAGCAATAGCTGCGAATAGACTTTTTATTGATAGGATTGAGAAATTTTTATTAAAAAAACCATGTTGTTTATTTTAAGCTAATTTTAAAAACATAAGTTTATATTTGAGTTCAGCTTCTATTTCAAAGTAAAATCAAAATCAATATGAAAACTAAACTTTATTTTTTGTTCGCCTTAATTGTATTGATAAATTGCAGCAAAACTCTTGCTCAAAGCGATTTTGCACCTGTTGGGGCTACCTGGTATCATAGTGGATATGAAGGAGTTTATAAGTCTGTTGCCGTAAAAGACACCCTTATATTAGGGATAAACTGCCGACAAATTAAACAACGTATTTTCATTTCTTGGCCGGGGCCAGTTTATTCTATGGACCTTGCATCAACTAGAGATTTGTACATTTATAACAATCCCGATACTGTTTTTTGTTACAACAATAGGATTAATGAATTCACCCCATTGTTTATATTTAATGTTAATGCAGGAGATACCATAAATATACCCTATTTTAATCCTTCATCAAGTTGTACAGTAATTTTTGATCTTGATTCACCAAAATTTTCTTTTATCATCGACTCAGTAAAATATATAAACTATGATGGAGAATTGCTTAAAACAGTTTTTTCAAAAGTTTTGAGAAGTAAAACACCTTATGACATATCAAATTTTGGTTGGACAAGTTATTTCGATAGTTTGAATGTTTATGCTGAAAAATTAGGTTCTTTAAAAACTGGATTTTTACCCAACTGTATAGGAAAGTGCCTAACATTAGCTACAGTAGGTTGTGCTGCTCCAAGGGATTTACGCTGCTACGAAGATGATAGTATAAAAGTTCATTTTGTGGACACCTGCCTAAATGCAAGCTGGGTGCCTGCTTCTTTAAATGAAAAAACGATTAGCAAGCAAAAGTTGAACATTTTCCCTAATCCCGCAAATGATATAA
>JADLEN010000184.1 GCA_020846105.1 Chitinophagaceae bacterium
AACTTTTGAAGACATAATATCGGCAGCCGAAAACGAAAAAGAAGGCATGCTGAACCTTACGATAGTGGGTGCAGGCCCCACGGGCGTAGAGCTAGCAGGGGCTTTTGCCGAAATCAAAAACACGATTCTGCCCAAAGATTATCCGGGTATTAATTTTTCAGACTTTAGCATCAACCTTATAGAAGGCAGCAAGCACACGCTCAATAGCATGAGTGCCTATGCCAAGAAATATTCGAAAACCTATTTAGAAAAAATGGGGGTACAGGTAATCACAGAGACTTTTGTAAAAAAATATGATGGCAACACTCTAGAACTTAGTAATGGCGCAGTAATAAAATCGAAAACAGTAATTTGGGCAGCGGGGGTCATTGGCAATACTATTGAGGGGTTGCCCGAAAATAGCAGCACCTTTGGCAACAGACTAAAAGTAAATAGAACCAACCTAATAGAAGGAACTCAAAACATTTTTGCCCTTGGCGACATTGCCTATATGGAAACCGAGCAATACCCAAAAGGGCATCCACAATTGGCTAATGTGGCGATAAACCAAGCAAAGAATTTGGCCAAGAATCTGAAACGCATGCATAGCGGCAAAGAAACTATTGACTACGAATACAATGACCTTGGCTCTATGGCCACCATCGGCCGAAACAAGGCGGTGGTAGACCTTCCAAAGTTTTCCTTTAAGGGATATCTGGCTTGGGTGGTGTGGATGTTTTTGCACCTGATGCTCATCTTGAGTGTAAGAAATAAGCTGGTGATTTTTATCAATTGGGCTTGGGCCTACATCACCAAAGACACTTCGTTGCGCCTAATACTATCGCCCCAAAAAAAGCAAACAAAATAAGCACTGAGCTGCCTACAATACGAAGCCCAATAGCATTACCCAATGCCTCAGCTGCGCCAGACAACAGCACCCGCCTGCGCCGAAAAGGAACGTTCGGACAGGGATAACCATTTGCCCATTTTTATTCTAAGGCAAAAGATAGCATTGGATGGTTGGACACTCAAAACCAGATTGTAAGACGAAAGCTTAATCGCCCAAAATAAAAAAAAGGCACACTGGATGGAGCAGTGTACCTTTTGGGGTCAAACAAAAAAGAAAGGATTTGTTGCTATTGTTTTGTAAATGTACTGTACCATATTTGGCTGCCACCTTGCTGACCAAGACGCAAGTGGTAGCCTGCTGCTGGCCAATTTGCGGTAGTGATTTGGTGCACTTGCGCGGTGCCAATAATGTTGACACTTTGTTGCAATATAGTCTGCCCCAAGCTGTTGCTTATTTGCAACTGATACTGACCCATGGGCATTTTACTGAGGTCGATATTGTATTGCTCACTGCAAGGATTGGGATAGCAGATTATACTGTTTTTTTGTAAGTGCATTCGGCTTATGACGGTGGCAGTGGTATCGGCAGTGGCGAGCTTCCATAGCTCAAAACCACTGATGGTGTCGGTGCCCGAATAGTAAATGTCGGTGCCGATAACGGTAAGGTTGCCTGCATCGTGGCCTGTGGGGCCAGGTATAAAATCGCTGAGCATTCGGGTGCCCGTATCGCTGCCATCACTCACCCAAAACTCGTGCCCGTGTGTGCCATCGTCGAGCGAAAAGTACATTTTGCCGTTGCATACCACTGCTTCTTGGTAATATGCAGAGCCTGTAGGATTAATGTCTTTGAGCATATTGGTACCCGCGCTAGTGCCATCGCTTTCCCATATTTCGAAACCATCAACGCCATTGTTGGCGCTAAAATAAAGCTTGCCGTGGTAGGGTAGATATTTGCTGCTAATTGATGGGCCCGATGCCGAACCAGGGTTTATATCTTTGACCAGCTGAGTGCCTGCGGTAGTGCCATCGCTCACCCATAGCTCAAGGCCTTCGGTAGGCGTATTGGCTAAAAAAAATAGTTGGCTACCCACTGTTGTGAAATTTTGTGCAGTACCGTGACCAAATGGCGTAGGGTTGAGGTCTTTGAGCAAATATGTGCCTGCATCTGTGCCGTCGCTCACCCACAGTTCATTGCCATCTGCACCATTGTTGGCATTGAAATAGAATTTAGAACCAAGCTTCGCTATTTCGGAATAGATACCTATCGGAAAGGCATCGCCCGAAGGGTTTATTTCTTTTACTTTGGTAACGGTGGCTGTGGCATTGTCGATAGTGTAAAGTTCTTTGCCACCGCTACTGCCTTTGGCCATAAACATAAGGGTGTTAGCATCTAAAGCTACCATAGAATATACATCGGAATAGCCAAGAATTATTTTGGTATTGGCAGTAGTGCCATCGCTTTGGCAAAGCATTCTTTGGGTGCCGCTCAGCACATTGAAATATACATAGCTGCCTACTTCGGTAAAATTGAATGGCTTGGAGCCTGTGCTGCCTGTGGCAATGTTCTTGAGCATCTGTGTGCCCGCGGCTGTGCCATCGGTGTACCAAGGCTCTATCCCGTTCACACCATCGTCTGCTTGGAAATAGATACGACTACCTATTACCGCTAAACTATAGGGCGTACTACTGGTTTTTCCTGGGTAAATGTCTTTGAGGATGTGCGTGCCTGCCGCTGTGCCGTCGCTTGTCCAAAGTTCTTTGCCATTGGTGCTCGTATCGTGCCCCATATAGTACATATTGCTACCCAAAAGGGTGATGTAAGCAGGCCCCGAGCCCCAAGGACCGGGCACAGCGTCTACCACCATTAGTTGTGCATTGGCTGCAGTAGCAAAGGATAGTGCAAGGCCAAGAATTGTCATTGTTTTTTTCATAAAAGGATATTTGAATGGTTTTTAATAATTGAAGATTTTAGATGCACGATTAGTCTCATTGTGCGGAGAGGAAGCCTACAGCACTTCGCTAATACGCAGGTTGGCCATATAGATAGCACCTTCTGCTACTTCATTGGCAAAAAGCAGACTATAGGGCATTCCTACTTGGAAGGCTCTTGGCAAATCCCACACTTTGTCGTTGTCGGTATATACTTTCATTTGGCTGCCTTGCTTGATAATGGTCACCGTGATGGGGTCGTTGGCGGCTCTGATAAGGTTGTTGTCGTTTGCTGTTTTGCCACCTACTGCATCGATAACCGAATAGGTGCTGAGGATGTTTTTATCCCAAGGATGAACATCTACGATGGTTTGGTTGCTAGCACTCGAACCTTGGATATAACCCAAGCGATTTTTCAAGCTTTTTACAAATACTGTCTGAATGCCCGTACCATTTAGAAAGTAATTTTCCGAAACATAGAGCTCGTATTGAATGATAAAATTTTCGGGAAGGATATTGAAGTCTTCGGGGAAATAAACGCCTTGTTTCGAAAGTTGCAACCACTTGTCTTCACTGCCATAGATGGTGGTGATTTCGCCGCCCGAATTTGTATTCCAATTGCTAGGGAAAGCACCTACTTTGGTGTCATTAAAATCATTAGCGAATACCAGCTTTGCAGGAGGCAAAACGAGCTTGGTGGCATTTACAAAATGAGTAGCGCCACTGCCTTTAGCCACATCGCTACTGTTGTTATTGCTATTCGTTTTTGTTACGCGTCCTTCAATTTTATCCAGACCATTATCAACAGCTCTGGAAAAACGTTTGCCCAAATTTATTTGTGCAAATGAAGATTGCCCTATCAGTAATATGGCTACGAATAGGCTACATTTTTTAAGGAGTATTGCACTGCTCATATCTTTTCTTTTTTGTTGGTACAAAGGTCTTGCGAACCTTAAAAGAATGTATGAGCAGTAACCCTCAAATTGAGAAATAGGGGAAAACCACTAGAAGGGATTTTATTTTTTTTGCAAAGCAATATGCAACACTGCACTGGTACCGCTGCCTTCTTTCGAGTCGATATCAAAGACGCCCCCAAGCGATTTTAATCGTTCGCGAATGCTGAACAGGCCCTGACTATCTTGGTCGGCAATGGCCGAAAAGCCTTTACCATTATCGCTCACTTTTACGCAGAGCGTATCTTCTTCATTGCTGAATAAAATAGTGGCTTTGCTTGCCTGCGCGTGTTTGATAATATTGTTGGTGAGCTCTTGAATAATTCTGAAAAGCATCAGTTGTGTTTGCTTATTCAGCATCAATTCCGCTTGCAATTCGTCTATTACCATCACCTCTATAATGCCCGTAACATTAAGGTCTCTAGCAAATTGCTGAATAGCTGCGATGAGCCCTTCTTGCTGCAAGGTTATGGGCAAAAGGTTGTGGGCAATCCGGCGCACATCACTATGGGTATTGTCCAAAATAGTAGCAATCTTATCGTATTGTACTTGCTTTTTTTCTTCGGGCAAGTGCGGGATAGATTGCAAATTGAGCTTTGCTGCGCCCAGCATTGCCGCCACACCGTCGTGCAATTCTTGCGAAATACGGTTGCGTTCGCGCTCTTCGCCATTCATCCAGGCTTTGAGCACGGCAATTTCTTTTTCTTGCGCTAGCTTTTTCAGCTTTGCCTTTTGAGCCCTACGGTATTGCACCCAAAAGATAATGAGCCCCAATGCTAAAATAATACCTGCAAGTATCGATTGGCGTATTTGTGCATTCTTTTTCAGCAGTAGCAATTCTTTTTCTGCTATAAGTTTTTCCTTCTTTTCTGTCTCGTATTTGGTGTTGAGTTCGCTTACTATCTTTCTGTTTTCAGATGATAGCAGCGAGTCGTGCAGCTGCACATAGCTTGCCAAATTGGTGGCGGCTAGTGGGTAGTTTTTGAGCCCAAGCGCTGCCAAGCCTATGCCGCGTTGCGACTGATTATAGCCACTGACATCTTCCATTTCTTGCTGAATGGGCAATGCTTCTTGGAAGTTTTTAAGGGCTTCTTGGTAATGCCCTTTCGAGAGCAAAACATTGCCCAATACCTGTTGCGCACTCGCTTGCAAATCTATACGGTCATTGGCTTTGGCAAGTTTTATAGCTTCTGTGATGAAATAAACTGCGCTATCGAGTTTGTTGTTTTTTTCCATACAAGCGCCCACTATATAGTTGCCCATAATTTCGGAATTGATGTAGGAAAATTCTTTGCCGAGGTCGATAGCCATTCTGCCCCAAATCAAAGCAGAATCATTTTGTCTGTTATCATAATAAACAGTTGCTAAATTGGAGGCAATTTTGGAACGGTGAGTAGTGATGTTTAATTTCTTCAACTCGCGGTAAGCATAAAGGTTGTATTC
>JADLEN010000185.1 GCA_020846105.1 Chitinophagaceae bacterium
CCATTTTTTTTATGGCTTTGATCATATCTTGGGTTACGGGTATCTGTTTGCTAGCAGCCTCTGATGTGCCAGAGCTCAGTGCAAAATATTTTACTTTTCCTGGCCAGGTTACATTTTCTTCCCCATCAATACAGCGTTTCCACCATTGCTCATACATTTCATTGTAAGTATGGAAAGGGACCGTATCGCGAAAAGACTTAACAAAATCTACATCATTGGCCAATATCTTATCGAAGCCGTAATGTTTGCCAAAAGCGGTGTATTGCCCTTGCTCTAGTAATTGTTTTAAAGTATGGCGTTGGTAGGTAATACCCGTGGCTACTGGCGGCGTAAATTTTTTACGAAGCTTTAGCGAACGTGATATGAGTGAACCCAAAATAGCCATAATTGATTTTTGTTGTTTTTTTGCTGATGACCCTAAAATAGGAGCGCAAAGGTAAAAAAACTTAGTTGTTAGTTGGTCGATTAGTTTGTAATTAATATATCGAAAACAATAGCGCAAATAAAACAGCCAAAAGCTCCGATATAAAGCTTAAGGCTGGTTTTTATAATAATTTATTTTCAAAAATGTTACTTATTCCGTGATTAGCACTTTGCCCACAAACTGCTCTGTGTTACTGCTGATTATTTTAATAATCAATTTGCCAGTACAGGTCGAGCCATTTGCTTTCCAATATTTAAAAGTAGCATCTACGCAGGGTCTCCAAGTACCCATCGAAATAATTGGGTCGTTTACATTAATATTACAACCTAATGAACTTCCAAAACGTTGCGCTTCGACACTAACCGTTTGCAGTAGCAAAAAAGATAAAAATTGTATTATTTTTCTCATTGTATATAATGTTTTAATAGTGAAAAAGTGTCAAGCGTGTTTCTGCTCAAAAATTGAACAATACCAATTTTTGGTGTACCCAACACTAAAGAATTTATATTTGTATATTTAAAACCTTTTGAATATAAAACAGAATTATTTGTATAAGTATTAAAATCAACTAATTGTATAGTAGATTGAAAAGTGTCATCTGAAGCTCTTGCTTTTAAACCAAATATTCCATAATTTAACGTATCAGTAAATCCAAACGTACTTCCATCGCAATTTCCATCATTGCTAATTTTAGCCAAAAATTTATTACTTGTACCCCAATATTTGCTATGGATGTCGAAACTTGATGTAAAGTATTCAATACAATCGTCTTGCTCCTTTGTGTTACTCTCTGAAGATTTATATTGATATTCAGAATAGTTATCAACGTAAATACTATCTCTTTTTGTACCATCTTGATTTTCGAATATCCAATAATTGCCGGGTTTGTAATTGCCAAAATATTCTAGAATTAGTGGTGCTGTGGGGCACTGAGTATGATTTTTACACATACGCTCACGAATACAAGATGTGTTGCCCAGCATCAAAATAATGCTCAGCAATAGGAGTATATTTTTCATAATCAATAAAAATTAATAGATGAGAAGAAAGTATTTTTATAAGAAGTAAGCCGCAATATATTAATACTACCTGTGTTGGCAACTATTTTTAATGCACCAATATTGTTAGTGCTCTAATAGTTCGCCAATTACTAGAGTGCCGGCCTTGGTGAGTACAAAGCCGCCATTTATTTTGGTATTGCCTGCAGTAGGTGTGCTAAATTGCGCTTGTGCGCTAAGGCAAAACATGCTGCACCTAATAATGCTTAAAGCAGCGAAACGCCACCTATGACTTGACTTGACCATGATTATAAAATTTGGCTGTTATAAGGATAGAACGAATTTAGGGAGAAATATTTATTGAAAACACTGCGAGGAGAATATTTTTTGATTAATTATTTTAATCCTCAACTACAAATTGGCTTATTGTTTTGCCTTGCGGTAAATAAAATATATGTGGTGAAAATAAATTAGCTTTTAGAGATGAAAAAAAAATGTGCAGTATTTTATTGCTATGGATTTTGGTATAAATATTAGATTTGCTTTTTACACTTTTAAAATCATTTGTTCCTTGCATCATTCGCCACATTTTATAAAATGCATTGCGCTTATGTAATTGTACATAGGCACAAACAATAATGAAGCAATCACTTTCATTTGGCATTGATTTTATTTAATATTGTCCTTCTTCAATTAGTCTAAAAATGAATTTTCCAACCAGTTTTTTCTCTCCATTGCCCAAGCTCTTACTCGTTTTTGCAATAGCTTTTTCTTTTTTCGGGGGTATAAATAAAGCCTCAGCACAAGCTGAAAAAAAACCAAAAGGCTATAAAAAATACAAGGATTACAATTATAAGGAAAAATGGCGCAAAGACGATACTGCAATTTATAAACCTACCGATACAGTAATATTTACGCAAGTACCTCTTACCAAAGCCCTACCAGAGTGTACTTTGGGCAATTGGATAACCGATGCAATAAAAGCAGAAGTAAGTAGTGCGAAAAAAATAAGAGTTTATATTTGTATGATTAGCTATAGCAGTATTGGTGTAGATTTTGTAGCTCCGGGACCTATTCTTCAGAAAGACATTAGCCAAATAATACCTTACAAAAATCAATTAAAAATCATCCGTATTAGTGGCAAAAACCTCAGAAGTATTTGCGATGGCATCATAGCCAATAAAGGAATACCACTGTCTGGCATGCAAATAGAGATAGAAGGGTCTATGGCTAAAAACATTCTTGTAAATGGCCAACCAATAAATGAACACTTAATCTACATTTTGCTTATCAACGATTACCTACTTAAAGATAGAAACTTGGGCGAGATATTAAGCAATCAAAACACCACCCCTTTGTGGATGGACCTACGCACCACACTTGCCCAAGCTGCAAAAAAAAGTATGGAATTGGGGATAACTATTAACGCAAAATTGACAGACAGAATAAAATACCTCGACTAGCAAATAATTGGTTGCAATACTAAATTTTCAGCAAAACAAAAATGTATTTTATTTCAAAATTCACTTTCTAAAAGTCTTAAAAAGTATTTTAACCTCGAATGTCCAAACTGTGGTTTGGGGCAAAAAAAAAAATAAAATTTGGTTTGTTTTTCAACAAAATGTTAGCAACTTCGTCCTCCCCCGTAAAAGGAATAGTTTAAAGGTTTTAGATTTACGCTAAACACCGAAAAGCTTACCAATAAAGGATTACAACAATACACTACAATAGAATACGCTTACACAAAATGATCGAAAAGCAACACTCACATACTAGCCGGCACACCGAAGATGCAATTGCATCTTGGCATAAATGCTTGGCTATCATACAAGACAATGTGAATGAAAGAGCATTTCATACTTGGTTCGATCCTATTAAGGCTGTGGCTTTAGAAAACAACATCTTGACATTGCAAGTTCCAAGCCAATTTTTTTACGAATGGCTAGAAGAGCACTATGTGGATTTGTTAGGAAAAACCATTAAAAGAGTTTTGGGCAATAATGGTGGTTTGGAGTACAGAGTGGTGATGGTAGATGGCAACTCGTCGCGCAATGGCGGCATGAATAGTGTGATGCACATGCCCGGCAACACAACGCCAAAAACACCGGTGAGTAACAACATGGTGGACCTACCTTTGCACATCAAAGACCCCATGAATATCAAGAATCCCTACTCTATTCCGGGGCTCAAAAGAACAGTAATAGACCCACAGCTCAACCCTAACCTTACTTTTGACAATCTTATAGAAGGCGACTGTAACCGTGTAGCAAGGCTTGCGGGTATCAATGTAGCACAAAAGCCAGGTGCCACCTCCTTCAATCCACTAGTGATATTTGGTAGCACAGGCCTTGGCAAAACCCATATTGCGCAAGCAATAGGCAACGAGGTACGCCGCCTACATACCAACAAAGCAGTGCTTTATGTAAGTGCCGAAAAATTTATCAATCAATTTATAGACCATTCCAAAAATGGAGAAGTAAATGACTTTATCCATTTTTACCAACTTATAGATGTATTAATCATCGACGATATTCACATTTTTACCTCAGCGCCCAAATCTCAAGAAGTATTCTTTGCCATATTCAACCACCTACACCAAAGTGGCAAGCAAATAATACTCACAAGCGATACCCCTCCCAAAGACTTGGAAGGCATGCAAGAGCGCTTGCTTAGCCGCTTTCGTTGGGGTCTCAATGCCGATATCCAAGCACCAGATTTCGAGACACGCCAAGAGATATTGAAAATGAAAATGAAGCAAGACGGTATGGAACTATCCGAAGAGGTAGTACGCTATATTGCTTACAATATCCAAAACAATGTGCGCGACCTTATAGGTGCATCCATATCCCTATTTGCACAGGCCACCCTCAACAAAAAAGAGATAGACCTAGACGTAGCCAAGCGTGTGATGAAAAATTTGGTGAAGATGAACACCCGCGAACTCACCATTGAAAGTATTCAAAAAATGGTGTGCGAGCATTACAACATAGGCTATGACAAACTCCTAATCAAAACCCGCAAACGAGAAATAGTGCAAGCCAGACAAATAACCATGTACCTGGCAAAGAAATTTACCAAAAGCTCACTTAAAAACATTGGAGAGCACTTTGGTGGCTTCGACCATACGACTGTTATCCACTCTTGCCAAACTGTCGAAGACCTTATGGATACCGACAATGAATATAAAGACAAAGTAGATGAGCTGCAACAAAAAGTGCACATGGCGAGTATTTAAGCAACAATATTAAAACACAAAAGAGCGATAAGAGAATTTTTACTTATCGCTCTTTTTTATTGTGGAAGGATAGCTATTTTCAATTTCATTTCGCTTGTATAATCATTCTATCCAATAGTGGCTGCATCCCCATAATGCGTATCCTGGTTAATTTAAAAAAATGAGCTTTTGAGCGCTAAGAAAGCAGCTCTTCGATATGAGCAAAAGTACTTGCAGGTTTTTGTTGTTGCCACAAAATCTCGAAAATAAGTGTAGCTATGGGCAGCTCTATGTCGTAAGTGGCGGCCACGGCTTGCATGCATTTGGCGGCATAGTATCCTTCAGCTACCATATTCATTTCTAGCGTTGTAGCTTGTACAGAATAGCCTTTGCCTATCA
>JADLEN010000186.1 GCA_020846105.1 Chitinophagaceae bacterium
CGACTGCTGGATGGGCACCCAATGGCTCAGTACTATAGCCAATTATTACCAACAGCATCAGCCACAGATGATAGTAGCACCTGTGGCTTTTGCTAGCGATGGCTCCCTGCTACAACGTTTCCAAGCCTTAGATTTTATGACCATGCAAGGCATCACCCGCGCCACAGTGCAGCGTGGTATCGGTATTATGGCCAATGGTGCCAACCTTGCATTTACCCGCAAAGCCTATGATGCGGTGGGCGGCTATGAGGGCACCACTCACATCATTTCTGGAGACGACTACCTACTGCAGCTAAAAATAAAACAACAATACCCCCAAGGCATTCACTACCTGCACCATGCCGCAGCCATAGTACATACCCTGCCGCAGCTTAGCTGGGCGGCCTTCTTGCAGCAGCGCATACGCTGGGCATCTAAGATGGGCAAGTACCCCGACCCGCTTACCGCACTCATTCTTGGTATCATATACTTGTTCAATTTTAGTTTTCTTTTTGCAGCCATAGCCCTCCTTTGGCTGCCCCAATACTTTGGCTACTGGCTCAGCTTCATATTGCTCAAAACCCTTGTGGAGCTGCTATTTCTAGCACCCGTAGCCCGCTTCTTTGGGCGCAGTGGCTCGCTACTCATTTTTCCGCTATTGCAGCCGCTACATATCATTTACATAATAATTGCAGGTTTTCTGAGCCAGATAAGTACTTTTGAATGGAAAAACCGAAACATAAAACAAAACTAAAAACACATCCTCATTATGCGCAAATCCATCTTCCTCATTTTCCTTTCGCTAGTATTATTGGGTGCTGGCTACACCTACTGGTTTTACTACCGCTCTTATGGCGACGGATTTCGAGAGGGCTATTTTCAAAAATTTTCGCGCAAAGGCAACCTATTCAAAACCTACGAAGGCGAGCTAGTGCTCGAAGGCTTTGGCACCCGCTCGCTAGGCAAGCGCAACGCCAACCTTTCTGCCAACTACTTCTACTTTTCGGTACTAGACGAGGCTATAGCAGACACCCTCGAAAAAAGCATTGGCAAAAGCGTCAAAGTGCATTATACCCAATACCTGCGCAGTCTACCTTGGCGCGGCGACAACTACAGCGCTCAAAACCATGAGCCTGGCCAATACATTGTAGATAGAGTAGTGCTAGTGACCGAATAATGCCACACACACATACACTACCCCAAGCCCACTAGCCCACACTAGCAGGCTTGGGGTAGTATAGTTAAATGCCATGCAAGCATTTTGGGTAGCAATATTTTTATTTTCTGCCTTTGGTAGGTGTTTTTGATTATTTTTATTTTCTTAAAACCTAGAAAAACTATGAAAAAGCTATTCTCTGTCTTGCTTGTCTTAAGCACTTTTGTAGCAAAAGCCCAAACCGCCAAAGTGTATCGGGGGGGTGCATTATTAGGAACCTACACCAACCTTGCAGCAGCTTCGGCAGCAGCAAATATAGCAGGGGATAGTATTTTATTGAGTGCTCATACCTTTTATGAATATGCTGTTCCTATGAAAGCAGGTCAAACTTGGCAAGGCACGCTTACCGCTACCGATACAAGTACAATAGATGCTCAAGGAAAGGGAATAGTTGGCTATGCAATTGGTTCTTCCATTTCTACAGGTAGGGCACTAAATATTAGAGATATTATTTTGACAAATGGACTAGATACTTCTTTAATTGGTAGCCAAGGTGGTGGTGGGCTTACATTCAGTGCAGGCGTTCGTGACTCAGTTGCGCTAAGAGGACATACCATTGTACGCTATTGCCGTGCAAAAAGAACTGCTGGAGGCGTAGATTACGCCTATCTGTTTGATTTTGTTAAAATCACTCATAATTATTCTGATTCTTGTGGTGGGGGCGGTGCAGCAATTCTTGCTTTTGATAGTTCTGAAATTTGCTATAATACAGCAAAGCTTGGAGGGGCTTGTGGAAGAGCAGTAACCGATGGAGGTTCCTTAGCTATATACTCAAAGGGGGTACGCGTGCATCACAATAATGCTACACTAGGTGGAGGTGCCGTTTACGGGCATTTATATGGTGTTGAAGGTCAGATAATGGATAATACTGCACCAATTGGTGCCGCATTATATACTTCATCTAGTGCAACCTATAGTTCGTTAATTAATGTGAAAATATACAATCCCGATGCGAGTGGTAAGAGGCAAAATGAACTTTATTTAACTAATAGAATTTATACCATATTAAATGGTGCTTGGTTTGGCAAAAGTGACACAATTGGTTTGATACGAATAAAGCCAGGTTCAGGAGCAAGTATTACAGGCAAATACGCCATGGCCAATTGGTCAGTGAACCGAGGTAAACCATTGACCAAAGCAGATACATTATTTCCGATAGGAGCGGCATTTACCTATAATGATGGTACCGCATTGCCAGCAAATGCATTGCCTTGGTTGGTAGGTAATTTTAGCAGTAGTGCGGGTAAAATGCTCACGCCAAACCCTACAATGAGCCCCACAGATACATTGGCATCTCTGTTTCGCACTTATGTGTATCCTACCAAAGGAGACACTACAAGCAAGCCCATCAATTTTGTCTGTATTGTGGATGAAGACACCTTCCGTGCCAATCCACGCGTTTGGGGCATAGACAGCATCAGCCTTAGTATCAAAAACATCGCTGAAACAGTAGAGGTGAAAATCTATCCCAATCCTGCAAGCGAGGTGTTGCATATACAAGGTGCAGGTATTGGCAGCAGCATAGCGCTGTATGATGTGCAAGGCAGACTTGTGAAAAGCGATATAGTAAATAGTGCCAGTTTGTCCATCAATATTGCAGACGTAGCTGCTGGCAATTATATCCTGAAAATAAGAAACAAAGAAGGTGCTGAGGGCAGTGCGAAAATTGTGAAAGAATAAAGAATCCAAGCTACCGCTGCATTTTGCATAGGAGCTACAAGGAAAAAGCAATCGCTGAGTAGGCGATTGCTTTTTTTGTTTGCTAGCTTGTGGTGTGCTTGGTGGTAAAATGTGCAAAGCCCAATGAAAAGATAAAAGCTGAGTCTGAGCCAGATGGCAGTGCCCGCCCGTGCCGAAAAGGCACGCCCTAGTATTGTGCATAAGGCTGCTGCTGTTTTAGAGCTGTTGGCTGGTTTTGAGGGCTAGGTATTGGTTGATAACGGCGGTGGTGAGCTGTTGCGGGCTGCTGAGTATGGCTAGGATGCCGTGGTGGCGTAGCTCGCGCACTATTTGTTTTTTCTCGAAGATAAATTGGTTGGCTATGGTATGGGTGTATACTTGGGCTGTGGTGCTAGCGGGGCTTTGCTGCAGCTGGCTTAGTAGCGTATTCTCGAACATGACTACGCATAGCAGGTGCTTGCGTGCTAGCAATAGCAGGTTGGGTAGCTGGCGTTGTAGGGCGGCTAGGCTCTCGAAGTTGGTAAAGAGCATCAGTAGGCTGCGCTGGCTTAGGTGCTGGTGTATGTGGCTGCGCAGGCTGTTGTAGTCGCTCTCCAAAAAGGAGGTTTGCTGGGCATATAGGGCTTCTTGGATGGCTAAGAAGTGGTTGTTGCGCCGCTCGGCGGGTATTATGGCTACTTGGTTGGTGGCAAAGGTGATGAGTCCGGCTTTGTCTTGCTTGCGCAGGGCTATATGCAGCAGGGCTAGCGATGCGTTGATGGCATGGTCTAGCAGGGTGAGCTGGTCGAAGGGCATTTTCATACTGCGGCCTTTGTCTATGACGCAGTAGATTTGCTGTTGGCGGGCATCGGTGTAGATGTTGGTCATCATAGCGCCACGGCGTGCTGTGGCAGCCCAGTTGATGTTGCGAATATCGTCGCCTAGGGTATAGTCTTTAATCTTCTCGAACTCCAAGGAGTTGCCTATGCGTCGGATTTTTTTTTCGCCCACTCGGTGGCTTTCGGTCTGTGCTAACAATTGGTATTGGCGCAGCCGCTGGAAAGATGGGTACACACGCACATCGGCCGCAGGGGCTAGTGCTACACGCTTGCTGAGCAGGCCTATGGGGCTAGCTATATAGGCCCATAGC
>JADLEN010000187.1 GCA_020846105.1 Chitinophagaceae bacterium
CCGTAAGTTTTTTCAAAGTCGTTTCAGATTGTTTGAGATTGTAGCGTGCATTTACCAATCGGGTAATGGCTGCTTCGTAGCTGCTTTGGCTTTCTTTAGTTTCAAGATAGTTACCGAGCCCAAGTTTCAGCCTTTCCGTAGTTATTTGTAAGCTTTGCTCTGCAAGTATAATATTCTCTTCTTCTAAGGTCAAAATTTCTTTATCACCCAGCCAGCGTGTATATGCAACTTGGGCAACTGATTGTTGGTTTAGACGATTGCGCTCCAGTTCCAAAGAGGTGTTTAATTGTTGCATCTTGGCCACTTTTATTTGACTGTTTGTTCGTAATCCGTTGAATAAATTCCAAGAAAAAGTAAAGCCCGTATTGAGTCCTAAGTTTTGATTGAGCAAGGCAAAACCTGCAGAGTTTTGCGAACGTGCAAAAAGATAATTGCTTGTAAGCCCAATAGTGGGGAAACGCTGTGCTTGCAACTCTTTGATGCTTTGCGACGCGATTAAAGAATTGCGCTGGGCAAAAATTATTGAACTATTCGATTGTGCTACTTTTTCTTGAATTGTTGTAATATTATTTTGCTTTTCGAAACTAAAAAAAGTATCCACCGAATAGTTGTTACTCATTTCCGATTTTGTCAAAACTATCAGTTGGCTTTTAAAATCGTTGAGCAGATATTGTTGCGTTATTAGGTTTGATTTTTGTGCATTCAAATCTAATTTGGCCTGTAATACTTCCACATTAGAGCCACTGCCCAATGCCTTCTTTTTGTCTGCAATTTTTATACGCTCTTCGGATACGGCCATTGCAGCGAAGATGCCCTTTATGAGCTGCTCTTGCTTCACTATTTGGTAATACAAAAGGGTAACTTCCTCAATAGTATTTTCTATTTGCATTTTAAAACCCAGCTCGCCTTGCATTGCCAAAAGATTCAATCTTTCTTTCGTAGCAAACATTTTCAAACCGTCAAAAATTGTCCAAGACAAATAGGCCCCGGCATTGAGTGTGTTAGAGTTCACGCCATTTTGGTTTACTTCCAATCCGCTCGAAAACTTTTGATTGGTATTGTTGTTGGCCAAATTTCCTGTTGCATTTAGGTCAAGTTTGGGTAGCATTCCTGCATTGCCAATTGTGTTTTGTGCAGCAGCTTGTTGCGCTGTGTTTTTAGCTATTTTGATGTCATAATTATTTTCCAAAGCCATTGCAATTACTTGCTGATAACTAATAGTGGCGGCACTTTGCGCCATTGCAGCGAAAGGGAAAAAAGATAAAAATATAATTAGTCTAAACGGCATTGTGTTTCTTTTCTTTTGATAAATAACTGTAAATAGCAGGGATAACATAAAGGGTAAGCACGAGCGAAAAGAGAATTCCACCCACAATTACAATCCCCATTCCCATACGGCTTTTGGCACCAGCACCTAAGGCCAATGCGATAGGCATAGCTCCTAAAGCTGTGGCAATACTCGTCATTAAAATAGGGCGCAGGCGAGAGGCTGCAGCCGTTTCGATAGCTTCCTTTTTTGCCATTCCTTGCTCTTGCAATTTGTTGGCAAACTCTACAACCAATATGCCATTTTTAGTCACAAGTCCAATGAGCATAATGATGCCAATTTCACTGAAGATATTAAGCGTTTGATTGAAATACCAAAGCGACAAAACTGCGCCAGCAAGGGCTAAAGGCACCGTGCAAAATATAATTAGCGGATCGATAAAGCTTTCGAACTGTGCTGACAATATTAAATAAACAAGCAGTAATGCTAGTAAAAATGCGAATAGAATATTTGAGGAGCTTTCTGCAAAATCACGCGAAGAACCTGTGAGTGTAGTAGTAAAACTTTCGTCTAAAATGCGTTCTGAAATTGCTTCCATTTCGGCAATTCCATCACCAATTGTTTTTCCGGGGGCAAGGCCCGCCGATACTGTAGCAGATTGGTAACGATTGTAATGGTACAATTGCGGAGGAGAACTTGCTTCTTCAAAACGAACAATATTGTCTAATTGAATTAATTCGCCAGCAGCATTGCGCAAGTAGAGCGATTTTATATCAATTACTTCGTCACGATTTTTTCGTTCAAACTGTCCAATGACTTGGTATTGTTTGCCATTTTTAGTAAAATAATTAAAACGTTGACCGCTCAATGCCATTTGCAAAGTCTGCGCAATATCGGCAACAGAAATACCCAAACTTGTAGCTTTATCGCGGTCGATAGTGATATTTACTTCAGGTTTATTGAATTTTAAATTGTAGTCAACGCCTTGAAAAACGGAGCTTTTATTGGCTTCGTCGAGAAACAAAGGAAGCTTTTCTTTTAGTTTTTCAAAATTGGGAGCTTGCAATACAAATTGTACAGGCAATCCACCGCGCACACCCGATGAAATGGTTGGCTCTTGAATCACAAACAATTTTCCTTGCTGAAATTGACTCGCATTTTTTTGCACATAATCTGCAATTTGTTGTTGCGTTCTTTCTCGTTGTGCGGGGTCTTTCAAAGTCAATCTTACAAAGCCAGTATTCACTGCTCCTGAGCCTGCAAAACCTGGAGCGGTAACAGTGAGCAAAACTCTTTTTTCGGGAATAGAATCTTGAGCAAACTGAATAAATGATTTTACAAAATCATCGGTGTATTCGTACGATGAACCTTCTGGTGCTGTCATCGCAACCCGCATCCAGTTGCGGTCTTCGAGCGGCGATAGCTCACTTTTGAGTGTGCTACCCAAGCCAAATATCAATAAAATAGAACCTGCCAAAATGACCGATGCTAGCCATCTTTTCTTTAAAAATTGTTTTAAAGAATTGCCATAGCTATTGGTCATATTCACAAAGAAGGGTTCA